>CAZQGM010000030.1:0-10847 GCA_964592885.1 uncultured Gammaproteobacteria bacterium | reverse complement strand
ATGACGCGGCTCCAGCGATGAAAAGAAATACGGTAAATAACGATGTGTTTGCTGTGCGCTCGATTGCCTGGAGGAAGGGGTTTGTCCCTGTGTGGAAAAAGAATATCGCATGGGCAATGACCATGCCGATGACCGCAAGTCCTCGTAGTTCGTCAAGACCGGTATCGCGATGGGATTCTGAAGACATAGCCACATATATTGTAGGGGATTTCCTGTAGTGACTACCATGGCCGGCTTCTGTCGCATAGAGACAAAGATCATTATCTTTAGCTCTTACCAAGCTTACCTTTGTAAATAATCATCGATGAGCGCCGCTTGCTCTGACTGGGAGAGAAAATACGTATTTCCGGTTTCGTTTCTTCTTCGGACTATCTCAGTCATCACGATTGCAGCAGATACAGATATATTCAAACTTTGGACCATGCCGACCATAGGGATATAGAGGCTACTATCTGCGCCATTAACCGCCTCGATAGAGACTCCAGCATGTTCGTTTCCAAATACGACAGCAAGTGGAGTGATTGTCAGATTTGACTGCGCCATGGTCGTTGCGCCAGTTGCAAGAGTAGTGACTGCAATATAAAAGCCCTCGTTTTTAAGATCGGAGTAGCAATCTTTGATGGATGTATATATATGAAAATCCATCCATTTGTTTGCCGACGAAGATGAGACTTTTCCAACCTTTTTTGGATCATATGGTTTTTCCTTGATAAAAACCAATCGTATATCTGTGATCCCAAGTGAGTCTGCCGTCCGCATAATTGCCGCGGTATTATGTGGGTCATGCACATCCTCAAGAACGATAGCAAGCCCCTTTTGTCGGTGAGAAACAACGTCGCGAATTTTTTCGATCCGATGTTCCGAAAACGTGGAAAGCATTTTTTGATCCATAGGCTTATGAGATAAACATAGCATCGCCGAAACTGTAAAATCGGTAGTTAGACGCAACAGCTTGATTATAGGCTGAAAGAACATGGTCGCGCCCTGCAAAACTACTAATAAGTACGAGAAGTGTGGACTTTGGAAGATGAAAATTCGTCAGCATCGCA
The DNA here is from genome assembly GCA_964592885.1 of uncultured Gammaproteobacteria bacterium. Classification (GTDB taxonomy): domain Bacteria; phylum Patescibacteriota; class Microgenomatia; order UBA10105; family UBA927; genus CAZERT01. Next base: position 9,798 of record CAZQGM010000030.1, on the reverse strand, counting down.
TCTACGACATGAAACTGAAATCCAGGCGAAATAAATAGATTCACGTCGCCTTGATACGGTTTGAGTGTGCCATTATAAAGAGCCGCTACTCCTTCAAGAGTCCGAACTGTTGTAGTGCCGACGGCGATGACCCGTCGGTGCTCGGATTGTGCTTTTGTGATGGTAGCACATGCTTCATCGGACACTTCAACCCATTCACTATGCATAGGATGAGTTTCAAGTGTCTCTGACTTGATTGGAAGAAATGTCCCCAAGCCCACATGGAGTGTAATTTCGACAATTGTCGCTCCTTTCTGTCTGATCGATTCCAAAAGAGACTCTGTGAGATGAAACCCTGCAGTGGGAGCTGCAACCGATCCGGTGATTTTCGCGTACGCCGTTTGATATTCTTTTTCTTCTGGCTCATTTGCGATATACGGCGGGACTGGGACATGGCCGATATGATTGGCCATATTGATAACGTCTTGATCGTTTATGTCAAATTCTACGATGACTGTGCCATCTTCATTTTTTTTGTATACGGTCGTTTTGTAGCGATCTTTGAGTGTGATGACTGATCCGATAGATAACTTTTTCCCAGGCTTACAGAGCGTCAACCAGCGGTTGTCACCAATAGCTCGTACAAGAAATACTTCAACCGTCTTTTGTTTCTTGTTTCCTACATCAGCCGTGCCAAGTCGAACCTTGGTAGAGTCACGTTTGACGTGATTTGACGCGGTTTCATGTATATTATTTTCTTCCTCGATAGTCCCAATCAGTCGTGCCTTAAATACTTTAGTATTATTGACGACGAGTACATCTCCAGGACGGACGCACGAAGGAAAATCTGAAACGTGTTTGTGTTCTATAGCGCCACTTGCTCGGTCTAGGAGCATGAGTTTGGCTGACTCCCGTGGGACGGCGGGTGATTGGGCTATACGATCCTTGGGTAAATGATAATCAAAATCCGACGTTTGCATGACATGCATTATACTAAAAATCACTATCCGGACACGGGACAAATAGCAAAGAACGTATGAAGTTGGATTACTTGTTGGATCGCTCGACGTATATCTGCTATATCTATTTGCTGAATGTGAACAGAATTGTTTTAAAATCCCTAATTCGCGTCCCATCTATGACGACGCCTTCCGAGACGAGAAGATTCATTTTCTTTTTGATTTCTAACCCGTCGCGTTTCCCCATGAATCCCCCTATAGTCCCATCTGATGAGATGACTCTATGGCATGGAACTGTAGGGGCATATGGATTTTTCTTCAGAGCTTGACCAATTGCTCGTGGAGAATGGATACCAAGTCCCTTAGCTAGCTCGGCATATGTGGTGATACGGCCTTTTGGGACAGTCGAGAGAAGTGTGTATACCCGTGACTGGAATGGTGTGACAGAGGGGACTGTGCTCATATTTATAAAGTATAGATCATACGATATATGATTTCACTGGCTTTACCACGTTTTAGTATCTTTGGTATACTTCTAGATACTTATGAAAACAGCACTCATCATCGGTGTATCGTCCCAGGACGGATCGTATTTAGCTGACCTTCTTTTGACTAAGGGCTATAAAGTCGTCGGAACCATCCGTCGAACAACGTCGTATATCAAAGAGAATATAGAGCATCTGGTCGGGAACATCAGCATAGAAGCTGCTGATTTACTTGACCAAGAAAGTCTTAACCGTGTCGTAAAGCAGTATAAGCCCGACGAAGTCTACAACATCGCAGCACAATCTGTGCCGGCTGATAGCTGGACACACCCATACTATACAGGGGAGATTACGGCACTCGGTCCTGTGCGCGTCATGGAAGCAGTTCGATTATTTGCTCCTCACGCACGATTTTATCAGGCGACAAGTCGAGAAGTGCTCGGGAACATCGCTGCAGAATCAGCCGATGAATCGACCCCAATTGATGCCAATAACCCATACGGTATCGCCAAAGCGTATGCTCATATGATGGTACGATGTTACCGCGAGTCATACGGCATGTATGCATGTGGAGGAATTCTTTTTAACCACGAAAGTCCACGGAGGTCCATGCATTTTGTCACACGGAAAATCACAGCAGCTGTGGCATGTATCAAAAATAATGTGAAACGACCTCCACTTGATGAACTAGGACGGTCACTCGTTGATGAAAATGGCATGCTTCACCTAGGAAATCTCGATGCTATGCGAGATTGGGGATATGCCAAAGAATATGTTGAGGCGATGCACTTGATGCTTCAGCAGACAGAAGCAAAAGACTACATTATCGGGACAAATACCGCATACTCGATCCGTGATGCATGTCGAATTGCATTTTCGCATGCAGGCCTAAACTGGGAAGAGCATGTCATATCCGATGATAAGCTGAAGCGTCCAACTGAGATAAAAGAACTCAAAGGTAATCCAGCAAAAGCAAAACAAGATTTAGGCTGGGAGCCGAAGACATCTTTTGAAGACCTCATGAAGCTGATGGTTGATGCGGATCTCGAGAAGTTTACAAAGTAGAAAGTTTATAAAGTTATAAAGTAGAACGTTTGTAAAGCTAAGAGAATGATACTTTATAAACTTGGCACTTTACGAACTTTATAACTCATTTGATCATGTCTCATACACTCATTCTCCTTCGCCATGGGCAAAGTGTCTGGAATAAAGAAAACCGGTTTACGGGATGGGTGGATGTACCACTATCTGAACAAGGAAAAAACGAGGCGCATCAGGCTGCAGAGTTACTAGTAGAGTCGAAGATTGTTCCAGATGTCATGTATACCTCAATCCTTCGGCGTGGTATCAATACAGCTGAAGCAGTCAATGCTGCATACAGAAACACCATTCCAGTCTTTCAATCTTGGCGCCTAAATGAACGCCATTATGGGGGACTGCAGGGATTAAATAAATCCGAGATTGCGGAAAAATTTGGGGAAGAGCAGGTGCATATATGGCGACGATCGTTTGATGTTCGCCCACCTGAATTATCTGAGGAAGCGTTTCGGATAGAATGCGCTGACCCCGTGTACGCATCCGTTCCAGTAGCAGATCACCCCAAGTGCGAAGCGCTCAAGGACACTATACTGCGGACACTTCCATACTGGGAACATACCATTCGACCAGAAATTGAAAAAGGCAAAACGGTATGTATCGCGGGTCACCATAACTCTCTTCGAGCAATTGTAAAAGTCATAGAGACGATATCAGACGATGGGATAAATGATGTCATCTTACCAACTGGCGCACCACTCAAATATGAGTTCGATGATGCGATGATCATCAAAGAAAAGAAATTTCTTGGTGACCCAGAAACAATCGAGGCAGCAATTCGCGCCGTAAACAACCAAGGCAAGCACGCGTAAGCGTCAATGCAAGGTATGTAGCACTCTGTCTTCTAGAGTGCTAAATTTCTCAAACGTCTCCTCAATTACAAAGAATCTTCCAAATAGGGTTGAATTAGTAGACGAATAGACATATGGAAATGCATCGTCTGATCGCTACAAATGTCACACATTGGATACTTTTCTATAAGTCATACGCATCAAATACAATATCCTCGAATAACAGCAAAACTATATCTTATAGTGAGTTGACTACCTATGGTGTTCAGTCGTATGTAGCGCGTATAAACAACCCATATACGATCGAAAAAATACATATCAAATATGCAGGATAATAATACGCATCCTTGAATTGTGATATAGAATGTACTACAGGACTTGTAAAAAATGACAACCTCGACTACATAGATACTTTCCTATACGACTACCGTAAATAGAAGTGGCTATACAGTTGTTGAAATGAAATGTGTGCAAAGCAAGTTCACTCATACTTGTAATGGCTTGTTAGTTGATGCATGATTTTCGAGTGCTTTTCCCGTATCATGGATATACCACATGAAAAAACTGTCCATTGCTTGGTTTTCATTTTCTTGTTGCGAAGACTCGACGATTGTATTTACTGAGCTTCTCAATGATCATTTCATGGAGTGGCGAAAAATACTTGATATACGAGTATTTCCAGTATTGCAAAGGCGGGAAAATTGGGATCCCATTGACGTAGCATTTGTCGAAGGCGCCATAGCAGACAGTAAGCAGGAAGAAAAACTTAAAAAACTTCGGATTGTAGCAACTCGACTTGTCGCAATCGGCGCCTGCGCATGTACTGGCATGCCATCCATGCAGAGAAATAGCTTTTCTGAGGAGCAAAAAAAAGCAATTCAACCTATCATCGAGCGTTTTGCGTACGGTCCGACTGTCAGAAAAGTGAGCGACATCGTGACAGTCGATGCCGTCGTCCCAGGGTGCCCGATGGACGAAAAAGCATTTCTCGCAGTGCTCGATAAATATGTAAAAGAATTTGGAGTCGGTTGAAAGTACCAAGTACCAGTAACCAAGTACCAGACAATAATTAGTGATTATTGAATAATTTGAAATTGGGATTTCTTTGGAACTTGAGATTTGGAACTTGAGATTTATTATATATGCATGGCCAAGATATTACCGAATTGACACTTGATGAGATCTCGAAAATTGAAGGCAAAGCGAGTCTTCATGTGCGTTTTTTGCCGGACGACGTTGAAGTGAAATTTTCCATTGTCGAATTGAAGCGGTTTTATACGACTGCTCTCATGGGAAAAGATGTAGCGGCAGTCCCACAACTGACTGCGCGGATATGTGGGACATGCAGTAATGCACATCTCCTATGCGCAATCAAAGCGGTCGAAGAAGCGTATGGGGTGTCTGTATCTGAACAGACAAAAACTCTTCGGGAGCTTCTCAATTGGGGACTAGTGATCCGAGATCATGCACTCCATTTGATGGTATTTGTCCTTCCAGATATCTTGGGGGTTGATTCAATATTAGATTTGGATGAAAACGATCCAGTACAGCACCAATGGCTACATGACACCTTTGATGTGAAAGGAGTCGGAAATCATATTGCTAAAATTATTGCAGGTCGGAGTGTGCACGCTCCATTTCTAGCAGTTGGCGGTTTTTTGAAGATGCCGGACCAAGCCGAATTTCCAGGACTTATTGAGGAACTTCGGAAAATCAGACCAGCTGTGCTTCGGATGATTGAGCTATTTCAAACTCGCGATATGCATCTAGTGCGCAACATCACATTTTCTGCACTTATCGATGATAGGCTGACGTTTCTCTCGGGAGAAGTGAAAGATACACTTGGAAAGTCTGTTGATGCGGAAGGGTATAGAAAACGCCTCAATCACACCGTCATTCCTCATTCACATGCATCTGGATACACCGATGATGGACATGTATTTATGGTAGGGGCCATAGCGAGGCTTAATATGGGAAAGGATCGTTTACACCCACAAACGCGTGTAGATGCTCAAGGTGCAATTTCGCTATTTCCAAGTCAGGATATTTTCCACAACAACTTGGCGCAAGCAATTGAAATTCTTCATGCCATTGATAGCTCTATCGATCTTCTAACTGGCTTACAAATTACCCCTGAAAAACCGAGCGCTCTCACGAAAAAAGCAGCTCACGCGACTTCGGTGATTGAGGCTCCTCGCGGAACGCTCGTATACTATTTTGATTTTACTGATGAGGGAAAAGTGCGTGACGTATCTATCATTGTGCCCACAGGCCAAAACCAAATTGGCACCGAAGAGGCGATCAAACAATATTTTATGGCTCATCGACATGATAGTCGGGAAGAACTGACACTTGCTGCTGAGCGCATCATTCGTGCGTATGATCCCTGCATGTCGTGTGCGTCACACTTCCTCAAAGTGACGTGGGAAGATGGGTCCGGCTAGCAAATAATGCCACGCTTTCGCAGCTCTCTTTCGATAATCTCAAGTGATTTGTGATGAATCTGTTCTGTCAGTGTAGATGGGATACCAATAATGGCTACTGACTTGATTCGGCCGATTTTCAGTAAAAGCGGTAATTCAGTCGCGAGGTCAAAATCATGGACAGATGTGCGACTCGCTTTGGCAAACATGCTCGGGTCTGTAAAAAGCATTGGAGACCCGATGCCATGGACGGTATCTATGATAACCACGTCAGTATCAGTCAGGTCAAGCCATTCGTCTGTTGGATCAGCATGGATAAATATGACGTTTGGGTACAAATTTTTGAGTTCGGGCAATAGTGATATAGCCGACTGATCGGTAGCTTCATTTGGATTGCCAAAGATATATACGTGCTTTGTATTCATATAGTCATTCTAATCTTACATAGCTTTATGATTTTCTACCTGTTGCTAGATTTGCTGCACGAAGCGAATACGTAGTCCAATACATGAGGCGTTTATGTTGGATAGGTGTGATCGTGTCGCAATATGTACCCCAGTGATAGGTGACGATATCACCGATATGGGTAGAAGATTGTTTTATTGGAATGATAATTGTTCGATCGGACGGCATGAGTGAATACCCTTTGTCAGTATGCGTCAGGATATCTGTTTTGACAGTAGCTAAACCGCTTGATACTCCCGTCACAACTCCGGCATGGATCATACAATTATCCATAGACGCGACTGTTTGTTTTGTCACATCGTGACCCGTGCGGATCCAGATATTGAGCACATGAAATGCATGAAATGGGATACCATGGGTGGATGAATGATAGAGGACTGTAGAGGAGTCTTTCTTTGATAGTTTGCGGGGTATACGAAGAGAATCTTCTAAAAAGTGAGCAACAGAGGTAGGCTTGATCCGCGAAAGGAGCGCGTTGCCTATCCAATATGCTGCAACGACATTCGGATCAAAGGGGTCCTGTATCCCATTTTCCGATGCGATAAGCGTCAAATATGGATAGAGTGTCTCGAATCTGGAAAGTAATTCTGTCTGTCCCGCGTATTCTTTCGATTTCTCCACTCTGTATGAGCGAATGTCTTTTTTACGAGACACGGGACCGCATAGTTCTAGGTAATTGGGGGGGTGAGCATATTTAAGACAGAGTGAAAGGCCAAGTGGGGAATGCATATAACAATAAAGTTCCAATATCCAATATCCAAGACCCGAACAAAGGTACAATATTCAAACTTCAATGATAAATAAATAACTATTTAGACTTGGGCAATTGGGAAAGATCGAGCAGTTCCATGTTGAGAAGTACCTTCAGCATTGGTGATGTCGCATGAAAGTTATATGTGCCAAATGCGGGAATGACTACAAGGTCGCCTTTCTGTACCTCAAATGCCTCTCCGTTTACGGTGTACTGTCCCGATCCATCGATGATGTAGTACATCCGAGGGTGCTCTCCGATAGTTCGCTGCCCATGTTCTCCAGTCACTTCTGCATAGATGACAGATCTGCCACCTTCGATATCAGGTAATTGGTAGTACCACCCATTGAGGCCTTCCCGGCCGTGTTCTACTGCTTCAGACTGACGAATGAGTGTTTTCATACTGTTGTGGTATGTGGATTTTTTTTGGATGATCGTGAGATCAATACTACTCCAATAATCGTTAAACAAAGTTGGATGAGTACCATCTGCGTTGGCTGCTTAAATACTGGAAAGCTTGTCGAAAGAAGCGCTGTGATAGGTGTGGAAAGGACGAGTACTGCTGCGACGCTGTGGGCAGGAGCAAGAGATAGCGCTTTGGTCCAGGAAATGACATATCCAGTCAAAAATAGTATAGCTCCACCAAGATATGCCCAATGAAGGGGACTGATAGTCAATATTATTGATAGCTTTCCCGCTATTAGCACCGCTAGAAAGACAAAAAGTGATCCGATGCCCATACGAACGAGAGCAACTTTTTTTGCATCTAGAAGCTGGGTCATGTGACGAATCGCAATACTTTCCAGGGCCCACAAGAGTGCTGCAGCTAAAATGAGCATATGTCCATAGGACCACTGCATAGGTTTAAAGCCAAAAAAGATATTTGCGTAAAAAATGAGCGAAAATCCGACAATTGATCTCCACGAAATAGACTCTCCTAAGATAAGTGGTGCAAACATCGCGACCCAGAGAAACTGGGATTTATGGATAACGCCAGCATCAATGGCTGGTATCATTTTTAACCCTGTGAAGTAGAGGAGAAATGCGACGCCACCACCAACGACGCCGATATATGATAGGGCGAGGATAGAAGATAGACGACCCTCCTTCGCCGAGGCTATGGCGGGCAAGCGGAAGGCGGATGACAGATTATTGGTTATCTGCTGTTCCACACTTTTCTTTTTAAACAAGACATCCCGCAGGAGGATGATACCGATGATCAGCGCGACGGAGGAATTTTTGATAAGCGTTGCAATCCACGGATCGACGCCACTTACAACTGCGACTTTGTTGTACCAGATAGAGAATCCGGAGATTATAGCAGTGAGAATAGCAAAGAGAATTCCTTTTGTGTGCGATGTCATAGGTCGCTTTCCTTTAATAACTGATTCCGCCAGGGCGGGATGCAACACAATAAGTCGTAATTCTCAATTACTATGAAATAATTGAGAAACGTTCCTATAGTGATGATTGTTTGATGAGTTTCCGAATCGATCTTCCAGCACTTTTTGACAGTACTGAGACGATAATCGATCCGGTTACTTCGACAAACTGGCCTTTTTGTACGGGTGTTTTTATATCAAAACGTGCTTTACTTCCATCTTCAAGTATCGCTGTGAACCCATCGACTTTCTTGACCTCCATGGGTATAGCAAAACACATAAACTCATTGTACAGGAAGTGACATTTCCGATAAACACCTATAGATACTTTATTTTTCAAACCTGAGAAAATACGCGGAACCGAGGATGCAAACAGCACCCAGGATCATAGTGATAGTAATAGGCTCTTGGAGTATGATGGCGCCTAGAAGTACTGATGTAATGACTTCAACGTACGAAAGCCCGCCAGCGGTGGATGCACTTACATGTCGTAGTCCTTGGAAAAATAGGAGAAAGCAGAGAAAACCAATGACTAATCCATATCCGATTCCAGATGCAGATTGAATGAGCGTCGGATACGGGTATGTCATAAGAAATACGGGAAGATAAATGATCGCTCCCGCGATGTTCTGATAAAAAATAGTCAAAAGCCGGGATGTTTTTTGCAATTCCCGTTTGTAGATAGGCATGGTCAGTGCATAAATCATTGAGGAGAGTATCATGATACCCATCCCAAGCATGTCCCTCGCGTGGAAGGAGAACGTTTTCCCGGTAAACATGAGAATCATACCGATGAAACTTAGAAATAGAAGCAAAAGCTTTTTAGACGTGGTTTTTTCATGGAAAAATAGCATGCCAAAAAGTGATGCAAAGATCGGCCAGGTATAGATCATAATGACTGCATTTCCCATAGTGGTTAAAGAGTAGCTGACAAAGTATAGATACATTCGAATAGCATTGAGTACAGAGACGATCGCCAAGGGGATCGACCACGTGATGGAGAATTTGGAGCGTTTGAGAAAAAACCACAAAAGGACCGCTACAGTGGGGGAGATGACCCGGAAAAATGACATGCTTATGGAAGGAAGATCTATAAATCTGATGATGAGCCCACCGGTTCCCCAGAGAATACCAGCGAGAATAATAGAAAGATACGGATTCATAGAACGAATATCATTGATTATATACAAATCACTCTAGGATCTTCATGGTATACCGCAAAAGAAGTGATTGTTTTTACTTCATCGAAATTGGGCATAAACCTCGTTAGAAGTCGCTATAGGTATCCTTGCATCTACCAATTCCTTGCGCAGTTCATTAATGGTCGTTTTTCTGAATATACCTTTTGTCGCATCTTCAATTATATATGTCTCGTATCCTAAACGTTGTGCATCTAGTGCAGTATTTTTTACGCAGTAATCATAGGCCAATCCGACGATAAATACAGATTTTCCATCGTGTTGTTTTA
>CAZQGM010000029.1:0-10904 GCA_964592885.1 uncultured Gammaproteobacteria bacterium | reverse complement strand
TCTATACCTCGCGCTGACTGAGAAATAATATCCCCGACTGCCACCTTTTCAAATCTATAGATAGATTGACTGTGTGGGTTTTGAGCCAGTCGAAGCAGTCGATCGGATAGTACCTGAAGACGGTCCACATCTATCAAATTTTCAGATATCAATTTCTTGGCATCTTTCAGTGTCATATGGCGATCTCGCATCGAAACCTCCATAGCACTTTTGAGAGATGTCAGTGGAGTCCTAAACTCGTGAGATGCATCAGTCACGAACCGATGTTGCTCTTCAACCATACGAGCAATCGGACGAAGTGTCCGACCGGCTAGTACATACCCAAGGCCACTGGAAATAATGGCGATTGCTCCATTTATGACGACCAGTGTCCCTACGAGACGATGCCGAAAATCTTCGATGATCTCGATATCTTTTATGGAAATCGGTGGCAATCCTTCCGGTGTTTCTGGGAAAAAGACATCTGAACCCGTGCGATATCTGCGCTCGATCCGAAATTGCTGGATACGTGCAAATCGATCCAGTTCTCGATCAAGCATACGATATATGACCACGCTAAATGCACCACTGATACTCATGATGATCAGGAGGTACCACGCAGTCAGTTTAAATCGTGCGCTTTGAAACATATTACTCCCCAATTTTATACCCAAATCCCCGAACTGTCTGGATAAGTGGCGAAAGGTGAGCAAATGGAATATCGATTTTTCGCCGAAGATTTCGGATATACACTTCAACGGTATTTAAAAGTATATCCGAGTCGTAATTCCAGACATGTGAGATGATCTGATCCTTGGTTAGTATCTGTCCCGAATGCTGCATGAGATACTCTAAAAGCGCATATTCCTTACTAGAAAGAACTATCGTTTTCCCTGCGCGCTTCACTTCAAATGTCCGAGTGTTCACTGATAAATCTTTCACTCGTAGTTCTGTATCCGTCATCTGTCTCGGACGACGGACTAGCGCACGGACTCGTGCAAGCAGTTCCTCAAAAGAAAACGGCTTGGTCATATAGTCATCAGCACCGGTATCAAGCCCGAATATTTTATCTTGCATCTGGCCCTTTGCCGTCAACATAAGCACTGGAGTGTGGACTTGTTTTTTACGAAGTTCTCTACAAATATCGATGCCAGTCATCCCAGGAAGCATGAGGTCAAGAATGATGCAATCATACTGTTCTGTCGATGCGTAATCGTATCCGTCCGTGCCCGTGTACGCAACGTCCACGGCATATCGCTCTTGGATCAAACCTTTCTGGATTGATTGGGCAATTCTGTGTTCATCTTCAACGACAAGGATACGCATACGTACGTTAGATTATATCTGATTAGCTGAAAATGAACTGAATCTTTGAGGACTAGACATGGGACAAATAGCAAATATCGCGTAGAAGATTGGACAAACACCAAAGAGCCCTTTGATCCCACTCAGGGCGAACTAGTGGAAGATCCTTCGACTCGAAGACTCGCTCAGGATGACGAGGTATTTGTGATAGTTTTATAGACAGTACACTCTTTTAGAGCGTATACTTGCGTTTATATGTTCACACTTTTAGGGCAGCGAGGAGTCATGGCACTACTTATGGCGGCGCTCCTTTTTTCTACTTCGGGACTTTTTACGAGACTTCTGGGTGAACAGATGGGAACATTTCTTCAGCTGACACTACGGCTTATTTTCACATCACTTTTCTTTTTGCTTTTTATCGTCATCACCAAATCATTTCAAACAATACAACGCAAAGACCTTCCGCTACTTCTTTTCCGAGGACTTCTCATCATCGCTGATTTCTACTGTTTTGTTCTGGCGGTCTCCGGTCTCCCCCTAGGGCTGACACTTTTTATCTTTTATGCATCTACGACTGTCGTGAACTTTGTTTTTGGGAAACTATTTTTCGGGGAACACATTACCAAAAAGAAACTCATCAGTCTTTCACTTGCATTTGGGGGGATGATACTTTTATATGGCGGCAATTTTGGAACCCTACAGGTGATGCCGATGTTTGCGGCACTGTGTTCTGGAATATTCTTTGGGGTAAACTCAGCGACAAGCAAATTCGTCACTGGGACGTATTCAGAACATCTCGTCGGCGGAATGGCATATCTCGTTGCGACAGTGCTTGCTGCAGTATTTTTCTTTCTCACTAAAGAGACAGTGCCCGGCTTTATCTCGCTATACACGTGGGCCATCTGCATTGGATTTGCATTTGTCGTTTTCCTCGCTTTTTATCTCACCATGTACGGATATAAATATCTCGAGGTGCAAAAAGCGAGTATCATCATGCTTTCGGAACTCGTCTTTACCATCATCGTCGGCTTTATATTTTACAAAGAAGTTCCAAATCTCACGACGGTCATTGGTGGCATGTTCATCGCAAGCGCGATGGTGATACCGGAATTTTTTACCGACTAGAGGTCTTATCTAAGTCCCCTTATAACTCAACTCAAATTTCCACCTCGGAGGTGGAATCAACACTCTTATGTTTTACGAGCAATCGTATATATGACTCCGTCGCTCAGATCATAGGTGTTTGAGCCAATCCATATTTCTTGAGATACGATAGTAAATCCTGCATCAATCAGGTACCTGCTGATTCTCTCTTTTGTAAAAAAGTTAAAAAACATTTTTTCACCCACTTTCAGGTGGTCATCGACGATCCTATCTGGTTCTCCTTGCTGCGTGATGATCTCCATAACACCATGATCTCGAAGCACCCGATGAAAACCCTGCAGGGTCGTGACGATCTGATCTGATGGGATATGGATGAGGGAATACGCGGCCAAGATACCATCAAATGTGCTATCTGGGTATCCCAAATGTCGCATATCCATATGAGAGAACCTGCCCAGAGGAACCTTTTGTCTCGCGATCTTCAGCATCTCATCAGATATATCTATACCTCTCACATCACACCCTTTTTGAAGCAAATATGCAGAGGTGTTACCTGGACCACAACCGACGTCTAAGACGATAGGGTTTTCTGGCAGAAGTGCTATAAACGGGTCGAAGTATGGATGATCTGATGCATCATCAAAATACATCTGCGTGTATGCGTCTGCAGTTTTGTCGTATGTGGCGATGGCAATGTCAGTGTTATCCATAGATACATGGTTATTTCTGTTTCATTATACTGGATCCCAGGTCCCTCCTTCGTCCCGCCACTGCGGGACTACGGATGAGCATGGCAGGCCGGGGATAACCCTTTCCTTCGGTTTCGCCAAGTCAAACTTGGCTTCGCTCAGGACAAGCTGACTCCCGCCTTCGCCCCACTTAGCGGGGCTACTGCGGGCAAGCAGGGTAAACTATCTGGTGGAGGATCCTTCGACTAGATCCCCACCTACGTGGGGATGACGCTATGAAGCGTCACTTTCCCAGTAGTCGATTCTCGACGAATGTCTGAAGCTCCGGGGCGAGACGTGGTTGGCCGTAATTATCAATCTTTATCGGCGTAAACGAGACATCGATAAACGCAGTATCATAAAACACATAGGTACCGATCACTCCTATGCGAGTTTCGTCTGACCACATCTGATCGAAAATCGTATTTCCATGAGCATAGGTGATCCATTTCCCTTTATACACTTCTGCGCTTTGGACCCAGTGTGGATGGTTTCCGATGATAAGATCAGCACCCTCATCGATCGCCGCATGAGCCAGCTGTACCTGCCTCGCAGATGGTGTCGCCTCGTATTCGACTCCCCAGTGAAATGACACGACGACTATATCCGCTCGTGACCTAATTTCCCGGATGTCTCTACTGATATATGCTGCACTCGCTGACGCGATCCCCTCTATGCCACCACCGATATCGTTATATCCCAAAAAGCCAAACCGTATACCATCAATATCTCGTATCACCGGCATACCCATCCCCACTACATCGATTTTTGCAGTCGACAAGAGTGATTTCGTGCCAATCAAACCCGAGATGCCATAGTTACCAGCATGATTATTTGCGAGGTTGGCCACATCTACTCCAGCATGAACGAGCCCTTCGATATGGCGGGTATCGCCGCAAAATTGAAATCCTGACGTCACCTGGGGACACCCGATGATGAGCGGTGCTTCAAGATTTATGAGACTGAGATCAGCCTGCCTAAGAAGGGTAGCGATATTTCGCCAACCCCAGGTAAAATCATTGTGTTTGATCGTCTCCACGTTTACCGCGCGAGCTGGTATCACATCACCGGTCGCGACAAGCGTCCTCACCCTATCACCAGATAACGTCGCTATCCAGCTATGATCACGAATATTCATGTGCAGCGACGAAACAGGAGGAATATAAGATACATCAGTGTCTACTTTGGAGGGCGTGATAGTAGATAAAGCATTGTCCAAAAATGTGGGTGTATCGACGTGTGCCTCCTGAGTGTCTCTGGGCGGTCGTTTGGAAAAAGACATGCCGCCAACGACGGCCACACAAAGAAGCACTATGCCTATACTGACGAAATAGTTTCGTTTCATGCGTATATCTCACATATGATAGAAGACAGACATGTCATCTATGCGATACAATAATACATCTAAACAGCACTAATTTATTCTTATGAACCGCCAGAGATCGTTCTCTACCTATTTTTTTGTCGCAGGAATAATCCTTCTGTTCGCTGGCGCCATCACTTGGGGCATCACGTCCGGTGTACCGTTTATCACAAAAATTGGGTCTTCCATAAGCATCATCCCACATACGGGAAACTTGCTTACTCCACCAACCACCCCCACACCAACTCCTGAACCAGACAATTCGACAAACATAATGCTCCTCGGATATGGCGGCGGCAACCATGAAGGTACATATCTGACTGACTCTATGCTCATCCTCCGCGTCGATCCAGACCGAAAAAAAGCATTTCTCATTTCCTTACCACGAGACCTATGGGTGAAATTACCAGTCACAAAAGAAGGCATGGGATCAAAGATAAATGCAGCATATGCATATGGACTCGATGATGAACAATTTCCTGATAAACCAAAAAAATATGAGGGTGATGCAGGTGCACTTCTCATGGTAAAAGATATCGTCACTGACACGACCGGAATACGGATCGATCATGCGGTCGCCGTAGACTTCTCAGGATTCACGACAGGACTAGATACGCTTGGGGGTGTAGACGTGGATATCCCGCGCAGTTTTACCGATAAAGAATATCCAATCGAAGGCAAGGAAAAAGATCTCTGTGGTAAAGAAGAAGCAGCTGCTATGGAAGAACTAAAAACTGCGACATCTGCAGCTATCATATTCCCCTGTCGATACGAAACCATCTCATTTGGAAAAGGGACTACTCATCTTGACGGAGCGACGGCGCTCAAATATGTCCGCAGTCGTCATGCAGAAAACTATGGCGGGGATTTTTCCAGAGGCGAGAGACAGCGGAGTCTCATCATTGCGGTCAAAAATAAGCTCCTTTCTATGGGATCTATATCGAAAATCCCAGATCTGTATCGCACGTTTTCTCGTATGATCCGAACCGATTTATCAGCTACAGATATCGCATCACTTGCGACGAAGCTCGCAGAATGGTCCGACTATCCTATGACCAATGTAGGACTATCTGATGAAAATGTTCTCGATATATTCACGACTGAAGATAAACAGTCTGCACTCGTCGGAATGGATGGTCTATATAGCACTAAACTGATACGCGCATTTTTGCGCGATGAACTAAAACCAGAACTTCCCAAAATTGCACCGATCATGGTACTACGCGGCGCAAAATCGGAATATGTGCGGCTGTTGGAGATCAAAAAAGGTCTCGATGCGGCTGGTTTTCCAGTGATCGATATCGAGTCAACTACCCCAAATCTCACTGCTACCCAGTCATCAATTGCGATCTACGGGAAGATGGCGCCAAGCGTCATCGAATATTTCATGAGAGCACACCCTGGTGTTCCATTTTTGACCACCGACAAACAGTATCTGTCATACGACATCGTATATACGATCGCCCCAAAACCCACAAACACTCCGACACCGAGAATTAAGAATTAACAATTGTCCTTCGTACATTACGACACGCGTGCTGAATGCTTTTTTTGTAAACGATAACGCTTATTGTGTAAAGCAAGAGAGGCACCAATACTTACAAAAGCAAACAAGAGAAGAACGTCTAATTCTCGCGATGTAGGAAGAAATGCGTGTAGCGCTGACGCAGCATATTCTATCCAGTTTGCCGCTATAACATATATAAGACCGACAAGCAGTAACCACAAAAAACTATGATACACACTGATATACCCATGTATATTTCCGAACTCATTAGAGTAATCCCACAGTTTTTCGCCTAAGATATGCTCTGAAAAATAGCCTCCGATATATTCGACCACTATCACAAGTGCTGTAGTGATACTGATGATCACCCACGCCGGATTTCCCGCGAGAAGTTTGAAGCTATCAAGTAGTACGATTCCACCAAATCCGTAAAGCGGACAAAGAGGTATACCAGTAAAGTATCCAGAAAATACGATGCGCTTTTCTGTGATAGAGCTATATGTAGAGTCGATGATCCAACCAAAAAATGAAAAAACGATAAATTGGATCAGATACGATAGCATATTTCAATACTATACCTTTCGTCGTCTCGTGGGGGCTACAAGCATTTACTCCTCTAAGCCGTTTTTCCCCATCAAGGTGTGGTAAATCGGCATACGATGAGTCTACAGTATTTCCTTATCATCTTTCTTCATCGTATACTGTAGTTCTCTATGACAGATACAGCAATCACACAGATGGAATATACGCTCTCTTGCGGAGATCTCGTTCTTACCACAACGCTTCAAGGTGGGAAATTTACCTATCAGAAAAATGAGAAAAATATTCTCACTCCTTTTTCTGAGCTTCGTGGAGACAAAAAAGCCGCAGTATCACACGCATGTGCTCCAATCTGGGGTGCTCCGGCAAAACTCTATGGATTTGAGCAACATGGCCCAGTGAGAGCCTCACTCTGGACCCTGCACACATACGAATCTGACAAAGATGGCGGAACCATCATCATGTCCTCGGACACTCCAGCTCTCCCGCTTTACCAGTCGGCCATCAGGGTGACACAAACATTTATTCTCAATGCATCCGGTTTTTCTCTGACCACAGCATATAAAAACATCGGAACGTCTCCTGTCCCAGTTAATCATGGACACCACCTCTATTTTGCGACACCCGAAGGCTGGGATGACGCGACGCTTGATGGAAAACCAATTGCTGCAGATATCATGGAGAATAGTGGATACGATTTTTCTGATGGCCCCCACTCGATCGTCATCCCGGGTATGCCACCGGTACAGCTTAAAACCAACGGATATTCGTATGTGTGGATGTGGACCGGACAGTCAGGTGAAGAAGAGGAGTATGACTCCAACTATTGCTGTATTGAGCCACTTGAGGCAAATCCAGAGGAGACATTGCCACTCCTTTCACCAGGACTATCCCGTGAGCATGCGTGGTTCATCAATTCAAACTCGTCCGTATCAAAACCTCTCACTTCTATAGAGTAACCTCTTTTTTCTATCCTCTAACGCTCGATGTATATGTTTTTGGCGAACATCACCTCGTACATCGGACCAATGTATCGTATGAACCATATAAACTTTTACAAAGCTCATTCTCGATTTGGCATCACTCATACCCCCTATCATGGTACGGGGACAAATATAGGTGTGGAAGATGGTCCTGATGCGGTCCTTTCTGACACGTTTCTATCTGCCTACCCGGACTCACGGGTATATTCATACGTCTACCCTGATCCTCAAATAGTTTCTCCAGTCGACTATATGGAGCGGATGGCGACGTGCTCAAAAGAATTTGCAGCGATGATCACTGAAACGCAAAAAATGCATGATGGTACTCAGGTCGTGGTCGGTGGAGATCACAGCATCGCATATGCGTCTATATTGGCTCAGCTTACCCTTCATGCCCCTGAGGATATTGGCATGATCCAGTTTGACACGCATGGGGATATAAATACGGTCCTTGAAAGTCCGTCAGGAAATTTTCATGGCATGCATATGCGAGCACTTACTGATCCGGATTTTGACAATGAACACCTCAGAGATATCCCCAATCATCTCTACACAGATCACCTCCTATACATCGGAAATCTTGACCTTGATCCAGGAGAACAATCGTTTATCCAAAATAAACATATCAGAACGATTGATCGAAATGAAATTAAAAAAGATGTGGAAGTCGTGCAGGAGGAAATACGACAGTATTGTTCGCGATTTCAGCATCTCCATATCAGCTTTGATATCGATGTTTTCGATAAGACAATCGTGAGTGCAACGGGGACACCATCAGAAGCAGGCCTCTTTGAGGAAGATATATTCCCAATACTACACATCCTCCCAAAGACACATATCTCTGTAGACCTTGTCGAAGTAAACCCTCGGAAACCAAATGCACTGACGACAATTGAACTTGGCCAAAAAGTTCTACATGCAATCCTCAATTAAAAATTTCTTATCAATCCAGATGAAGCATCAATAGTATGATACAACGAAATGTTGAGGTGCCTCGTTTGATGAACATCGACTATCTGAAGAGCGAGAACTTTTTAGTGAATTCTCGAAGTACTACAGTTTGTCCAAAGAGACAAATTCCAAAATACTCAAGTTCTTCTTCCCGTGTGTTCGCAGTCGCTGTAACTTGTTCCTCAGATGTGCCAACAGTCATCGTGCTCGTAAAATCTACATGGAGCACTCCCCGAGCAAGAGCTTCTTTTCGTACAATTCGAATTTGATTTGAATTATCAGCAGAAAGGATAATAAACGGAAAATGGGAAATTGTTGGATGCGTGCCTCCGTCTTTATCCTTATACTCAAGAAAACACATATCGCTACTTTTTGCTGACCCTCCAGCAAGTCCTGCGGTCATGTGACCGAGCGCGTTCATAAGCCGTCCGGGTTCAATTTTCTTATTTAAGACAGCAATAAACCGCATTGAGTTTTCATCGGGAAGAGTAGAAAAATCCATATATGTTTATATCCAATTGTCAGTATATACTTTTGAAACCTCGTCAGAAAAAAGCGTAAGAACTTCAAATGCTATATATGTTCCTTCAGTAGTAACCCGTAGTTCTACCACTTTTACTTTTCCCAGATAGATATGATCGCATGTCGATATCTCCATCGGAATATTAAAAGCAGTAAAGATAGTTTCTGGCTTGAAGATTTGATACTTTTTCCCGACTTCCAATTTCTCTTCAAATGTTTTTGGTAGCGATATAAGTGCGGCGAATTTCAGTGGTGTGGCCATATATAAATCTTTAGACTAATACTAATTTCGTCCATTATGAATCAACTGAGATCCTGAAACAAGACAGCCTTGCCGGCAAGGCAGGTTCGGGATGACTGGAGAATCATATCTGTGATTCCATCGCGATATCTTCTGGGAGTGCCATTTTCGCAAGCTGACGCTTTTTTTGGTACAGAATCGCAAATGCAGCGATTAGATAAAATGCGCTGACAATTGATGGTGCAATGGCGGATTTTCCATATACTACCCCTGCAATAAATGGACTAATCGTCATGCTGAGACTCATGATAGACGACATGATACCTAAAACCTCACCCCGTTTTTCGCGACTCGCAAATCCCACCACCTGACTCGTCATGACTACACGCAAGATAGACTGGCCAAATGTCGTAAAAAGGAGTGCAACGGCAAAAATTGGGAATATGTCGGTAGCTGTCATAAAAAAACCAACGATGAAGATAAGGAGCATCCCAAGCTCGAGCGAGGGTTCTTTAAAATGCTTGAGCCATATATGCTTCATAGCGTACCCTTGATTAAATACCAGAATTACGCCTGTGACCCCGTATACGAGGCTTCCCGTAAATTCACTAAAATGAAACACGTCACGAAGATAGAGTGAAAAAACAGATTGAAAACTGGCGATAGCCATACCAAATAGAAACCATGCAGCATAATTTCCTCGAATATCCCTATCTTTCATAGCTCGTATAAGTGGCACAAAAGGATTTATACTCACCTTCGCGGTGCTTCTGACATGGTGTGTTTCGGGTAGGGTAAACAAAGCAAGGATACCGTTAAAAAGAGCGAGAGATCCTACGAACCAAAAAGGAATCGAGTGACCAAATTGACCTAAAAACCCTCCGATGAGGGGGCCGATGATAAACCCTATGCCAAATACAGCACCGATTAGCCCTAGATTTGTCGTTCGTTCTTTATCATCTTTTGCGATATCAGAAAGATAACTTTGCGCAATCGGAAAGTTGCCTGCCATGATGCCGTCGATGATTCTTCCTAAAAAGAGAAAAAATATCGTTGGTGCACCTGCAAAGATAAACCAGCCCACAGCTGTACTAAATACACTTATGATCAGAAGCGGTCGTCGGCCAAATTTATCCGACAACGCACCAATGACGGGAGAGCTAAAAAATGAGAAGAGTGCATACACCGCAAAAAGCGATGTGATGAGGATGGGTGAACTACTAAATTTTTCTACATAAAACGGCAAGATCGGGATAACGATCCCTATACCGATAACGTCGATAAACACAGTAAGAAGGATGAGAAGCTTTGTTTTGAACATCAGTTCATTATACCGTACGCGTGCACAGGAAACAGGAAACGAAAAACACGTTCACATATGTACCTAGGATGACATTGGAGTTGGCATTCTGAAATAATGGTTGTATGAGTGTTTTTTCCGACAGAAACCAAATACCCACGCAGGAATCGACTATTTCTGGTGCAACTGGACCCATTCTTCAATCTCCCCGCCCAGGAATTACGTTATCGTATCTGTCATTTATCATTACATTTATTAGCACGCTTGGTGTAGGATGCTTTATCGGATTAAATATCAGTATATATCTGCCGAAAAAAGAATCTGTTCCACAAAACGTTTCTAAATTGACCCACTAAAAGATTTCACATAATAGAAGTATTT
>CAZQGM010000028.1:8631-10926 GCA_964592885.1 uncultured Gammaproteobacteria bacterium | reverse complement strand
ACATAAATATATGTATTGATATATATCATTACCTACACGAATACCTAGGGGATTGTATTGAGAATTGTTTGTATATCCAACACTGTATGTGTGATCCAATTTCCAACCTACGTGATAAATCGATGAATGTAGCTTCATATCATCATATGCTTATTCGGGTATGTATATGGGCACAAAGACAACCGGCAGCCTCCATGAAACAGAGTATTTGATTGTACCTATGCCAATAATGTATCAATACTTCTCCTACAGATTGCTATATACGTTAGAAACTAATTATTGATATACAGTGAAGACGGCTACGTATAGAGTCGACTTCGATACTCTGCCACCATCAACTTTCACACCCATACACCTTCGGTAATGGAAATTGTGAAAAAAAGTAGTTACCTCGTATTCCCTCGATTGTAACAACTACAAATCTTGGTAAAGAGTACGTGCCACTATGCTATTTAGCGTAAAAAATGGGCACGTTTCAATTTTGAGGCTACTCGGCAACGGTGAGTCGCACTTTTTTGGGTATTCATGATTGATGTACCCTGTTTGCGTCGTTCTACCTGATCACAATAGCAATCATTATATAGTAGTGCTAATTCATGATTAGGTTGATATAGCGGTCCATACATCTCTATCACGGTACGATGCATGCTTCATGATATCAACGAACGATGGCTGTATTGGTAGCTATGAATATTTATATAGAGTTTTGTACGTAAAAATATGGTAGTAGGACACCTACGTGTGAGATTCTCAGTACTAAATAGTGTCATCAATCGAGCAATACGGGGAAGCATCGTGAAAAAACGGATGCTTACAAAGTGAAATATTTTTATAGCGATTGATGCATCTATATATAATTTGTATTATAGACATCCTCGTGTCAATTCCCGTAGAGTATTTCGGTAAATACGTACTGATACAACAATGTTTTCCAGCGATGCGGGAAATATCTTTCGTAATATAGGGTAGTATCTGTCTACATAAAAACGAACATGTAATTTATTATTCGGATAAAATCCAAATAGTAGGTAGCCCTTTGAGACACGCTAATTTGCCATTTGGTCTGAATTTGGATAGACTACCCATACATGAAAGTAACTGACGCCCTTCTGAGGCTAAAAGATACGATCAAGCATATACACGTGGCGACACGAACACGGCTATCATTGACGTGGACCACAGTGACTCCTGAGCTTGTAGAATGGTCACTAGGATGGAGGTACTTTCTTGAACGTCACCTTCGGCATTTTGGGATCACGTTTGAGGCGAGGAAAGATGTGATTGTCGATATACTCATGGCCAGACGGGGAAGCTACCAACGACCATTTCTCCATATATCATTACTCCTTCTTTTTATCGCTGGCGCATCAGCAGGTCCAATTCTCGTTTCAGCCTACCAAGGTCAAGGGAGTGCGACGGATTTTCCACCTCCATCCGCAGTGTTGACCTCTCTTGATACAATCTCGTCGATTCAGACAGAGTTTTCTGAAAAACCTCGTGATCAAGTCATAACGTACGCAGTGAAATCTGGCGATACACTCAGTACTATCGCATCTCAATTTGGCGTCTCAACTGATACGATAAAGTGGGCTAATGATATACAAAGTGATAGTTTGGATATAGGGCAAAAACTGTCGATTCCGCCCGTATCTGGCATCGTCCACAAAGTGAGAGAAGGGGAGACGATCTACAGTATCTCAAAAAAATATAAAGCAGAAGCGCAAAATATCGTCAACTTTCCTTTTAACGATTTTAGCGATCCGGATACATTTGCGTTAAATGTTGGTCAAACATTGGTCGTCCCAGGTGGAGTACAACCGCAAGCGGCGCCGGTCTATATCGCACAAACGATTGCAGTCAATGTCCAAGGGACAGGACAGTTTCTATGGCCATCTCAAGGTATCATCACCCAATACCCCTCGTGGTACCACATGGCATTCGATATCGCAAATTCTGCAGGACCACCAATCCTTGCTGCAGATGATGGGGTAGTTATACTTGTCGAATACCTCAAATATGGGTATGGGCAGCACGTCATCATCGACCATGGAAATGGCTATCAGACCTTGTATGGTCATATGCAGGCTATTTATGTCAGTCCAGGATCACGTGTAAGCAAAGGACAAAGCATCGGTCGTATGGGCTCAACCGGGCGATCGACGGGCATGCATCTTCACTTTGAAATTCGACGGGGTGGAGTACTAGTAAATCCTACGGGATTCTTCAGATAAGGGGAGTTAAAAGTTCATAAAGTTCATAAAGTTCATAAAGTTCATAAAGTTCATAAAGTTCATA
>CAZQGM010000028.1:0-8531 GCA_964592885.1 uncultured Gammaproteobacteria bacterium | reverse complement strand
TCATAAAGTTCATAAAGTTCATAAAGTTCATAAAGTTCATAAAGTTCATAAAGTTAGAAAGCTTCAATGCCTCAATATCTCACGAAGCTTCAAAAGCCTCAAGGCGTCAAGGAGCCTGAATCTCATTGAAGCTCAGTACATCTCCGTGATGCTCTGTGAATCTCAGCGAGTCTTTGATGAAGCTCAGTGAAATATATAAAAATCTACTAAAAAAATCTCCATTATTTTTTCGTTGTCAAGGCCTTGACGACGGGTTAATAATCAATGATGATAATACAGTAGGATTTTTGTAGGGGGCGCTGTCTTTCAAAGGGGTTTGGGGACTGCCGAAAATCTCGTCTATCCGTGTCGACTCATTTCCAGAATTCATCCCATCACGAGCACTCTTCTTCACAGAAACTTCAAAATCCGCACAAGCGATCTAGTACGATACAGAGTGATATCCTTGTTCCTCATGATCCTCGTCATACATCGTCGTTTCAACAGCTCTTTTTGAACGTAAAAAAAATCTTACCGATGATGGTTCTTGGGCTATTTGCCCTTGGGGTGTTTGGGGCAATTCTCTATACGACAACGCAAAAAACGTCAATTGCTGATACTCGTAGCCAAGCTGCAAAAGCACCCGATGCATATAAACTCGAGAAACAAGCTGCTGAGAAGGCTGCAAAGGAAAAAGAGGCAGCAAAAGCACAAGCGAAAAAGGACGCAGCCGCCAAAAAGAAGGCGGACGAGAGCATAAATAAAAATATGACAGCCTGTAAACAGCCATGTGGTGGGTGTGGAGGATTCTGTGGTGACGGGAAAAATAAATCCTGTAATGAATTAGCGCTTGAATACTGCGGAGAAAAACCGTGTTATATCACTGGCACCTGTACACTTCCAACAGTATCTCCTGTTGTAAATACGACGGTCTCACCAGTAGCAAATCCATCTATACCTGGTTCTACACCAAAACCAGCGGCAAACCCAACAGCAACGCAATCTCAAATTTCAGCATGCATCAGTAGAGGTATTCCGTCAGCAGTCTGCCAGACACAAGCCGCTTCAATCATAGCGTCAATCGGATCATCAACAGTTGCTCCAACCAAACGGCTTAGTCCAACAACTATCCCAACTCGGCCACCAATTCCAGCATCTGCTCCGTATATCTTAGATGCCCAAAAAAACAAAATTCCGATTGCGGCAAACGGTGTCAATTGTCCTTCCGGCTGGACTAGGTCAAACAGAAGCTCCGGTCAGGGGTCATTTGTGATCACTGAGTGTGATCCAGTAGTGGCTCCGACAGCAAAAAGTATCGCTGGTGCTCCGACTGCACGGCCTGCATCTACCAAAGCGCCTGTGGTCCCGACCAATAAACCAGGTTCATCGTGGAATCAAGCAGCGTACGATGCGGTGATTGCAAACTGTCGATCTGCGCCCGACACGTGTAGAAAAGCAGCTGAACTTGCTGGAGGGGTACGACCAGTAGCAACTAGGCCCGCGGCTACGCCAACTGTTGCACCAACAAAAGCCGTGGTTGCAGGCAAAATAACGCCTAAAGCTGGCGATCCGTGCTCAATGGCGGTTGGATCTACTCCTCCAGCTGGATATACGTGCTCGGTATCACAGTACGGTGCGTATCTTCAAAAAATACCGACTGGGACGCCGGTGCCAAAGATTGCTGCTGCCGTCTTTTCTGGAAATTTGATGACCAAAGGAACCGCATGTGGCTCGCAGTATGAGTGTATGAATACGTGTGAAGGAAGAAGCTTCTTCCGAAGTGGATCCACACTCTACTGTGGTCAGCTCCCGAAAAATTTCCCCACCAACGCCCCAGTAGTCATCCCATCCATGCGAGCTACATCAACACCACGGGTCACGCCGACATCTGCTTCTACTGTCACTACACCTGATCTTGCTCCACCTGGTTTTGCCACAGCAACACCTCGACCATCATCTGATCCTTCTCCCGAAGTGGTAGCTAAACGTCCTGCTCCTGGTGCTGACTGTGGATTTGGGACAAACTACTCCTGTTCCGACTGTCCATACAAGACGAGCATAAGTGGCTTTTTTAACGAAAAGTGTAATTTCCCTCCAATTCAGGCTCCCGGTATCACAAAAGCAGATGAGTGTATCAAAGCTTTTGGAGGCGGTGGAGCATCGATCGTCAATGGTATTTGTACGTTTAGTGCAAGTTGGGCGCCAACAAAGCAGCCCGCAAATGCTGTCATTGTAGCTACAACAGGTGTTCCTACTCCAAGGCTAACACCCCTAGCTTTTGCGGCACCCACAGTCGCTGCGACTCGATCAACACCAACTCCTGTTGTGACAAACGTGATACTTCCAACCCGTTCACCAAGTTGCCAAGCATGTTTGAGCACTCCAGGAATGACCTCTGATGCATGTATCCGACAGTGCGGTGCTCCTACATCTGCGCCGGTCGTGACAAAATATATCCCACCAACAGCAGCGCCGAAACCAACATCTATCGCTCCAACAAAACCAGTTGCAGCACAGTCAACAGTCGCTGATCAAGGAAAAGCGTGGACAGAAGTGTACAACGCTGCATACGATGCATGTCGAGAAAATACCTCTGCATCAGGAATAGAGTGTGCAAAAGAAGCGCGGCTTAAGGCGACGAGTGCTGTGACATCTACTCCATCAGTTGCATATGCTACACCAAAACCGGCCGCTGGAACACCCCCAGAGTGTGTAGGGCTTACCGATGATACGCCAGAAAAAGCCTTGACTGCATGTAAAAAGGCTGTTGCTGCGGTAGTGCCCGCAGTCGGCGCATCATTTGGTAAGACACAATCACAAACTGTGATTGCTCCGACGGGTTCTCCGTACAAAAAACCAGAAGAAATTGCTGCGATCCAAACAAAATTTCTTGCAAAATTAAATGCAGGAGATCCAAAAATTGGTCTATCGATCGGAAAGCCATCTTCCTGTGGTAAAACAGGTGACATTGCAATTGGAGCAGGGGATGATGTGTTTGGATGTACTGATCAAGGCTGGAAAAGCATCTCTAAGTATGGGGTTGATACATCGTATCTGACCGCTAACAACCGTCCTTCCTGGCTCCAAGGAAGCAAAACCCAAGAAAATGCCAATGGATTTGCTGCAAAGGGTGCCGCGTCAAAGGATAGTATTATTAGCTCTCCCGCAGTGGCGGACAATACAAAGATAAAGACGACTGCTACAGACTGTGCACCACTACGGCAATACGCACCACCAGGCTTCTATGAAAGGTGTATGCAAGACGTTGCCGCTTCAGTTGCAACATCAATCGCTTTCACTGCGATTCCCGTCCCTACACTACCAATGATGAAATCATGTGGTGCGTATCAGTCTGGATCTGTCGTTATTGGTCCAGTGAGCGGGAGCAATGAAGTGTATCAGTGTACACCTGATGGTCGGTGGGTACAGTGTCCCACTTGTGCACTTACCAGTTTGCCTTCCTATTTAAATAGTGGTGCTGCCTACGCTGAATATATGGCAAACCGGACGTCGGCTCCAACTAGTAGTCGTGCAGCCTTTACCGATGCATACAATGCGTGTATCAAAGCGAATCCAGGAAAAGAGGCGTCGTGTGTTCAGACGGCCATCTCCGATGCGAGAGCTACCCAGCAGACCAATGCACTTAAAGTATATGCAGATAGATACCAAGCATGTTACGAGGCGGGTAGGAGCAACTGTGATTCTGAAGCTAAAAAAGCCGGTGATGCCGCTTTGAGAACGTTTGGTCTGACTGAGTATGACCTTCTAGTCGTCAATCAAAACTATGCATCGTGGCTAAATGAGACCAAACAACAACAAGCGCTTGCTGAAAAACAAAATGCCAGATATCAGACAGAGTTTAGCGATAAACTTCAAGCATACATCGGGTGTGATTCTCAAGCATCGTGTATGGCGGCGTACTCTCTTGCACTTGCAAACTGTATCGATATCGGTGGATTGACGCCGGCAGCGTGTGCCGCGATGATTGCGAAAGAAACGACCTCCTCACGTGCCATAGCATCAACATTCGGTGAAAAACTTACTGCGGCGGTTGGACTTGATCCATTATCAGCGGACGGAAAAGCAAAATCAGAAGATTTCCTCTTATTTTGTACGACGGAAATGCAACGCACGTCGAAAGAATGCCAAGACATGCTCAACACGGCGCGGACGGAAAACTTAGCAGCCTCAACCAATATAGAATTATACCTTCTATCATATACGTCACCTGAGGAATTCTGTCCTGGGTGCACACCTGCACAATTAGAAGAAAAACGAGCCGGTATCTATGATGGTATGTCCGATGGACAACAAGACTATGCGGATGGAGCAGTAGAAGATGTGATCGCATCACCTGGATATCAGGCTCTCGCTTCCAAGCGTGCTGCTGAAGCAAACCTTGTTAAAAAATACGAGGAATACAAAAAATCTACTGGTTCGACAGAAACGTACGAGCAATTTGTCGAGCGAGAAAATAGGATATTGCAAGAGAACTATGATTGGTGGGTTTCGACAGGTCGGATGAATAATGAGTCGGTAAAACAAGCATTGTCTAATGGTACATTACTACCTTCTGAATTGAAAAAAGATACAGATGAAACACTTTCGAAAAACTGGCTTGCGGCAGCACAATTTGGTGTTGGTCGGTTTGTCGACTGGTATACAGGTGGGGCAAATAGTGCTAATAACCAGAAAATTGAGGCATATAAGAAAAGCGGGGACTGGGGAGGTGCGATAGGTACTGCATTAACAAATGGCGCAATAACTGTATTCGCACCAGTTGGAAACGTGTTTAATTTTGCACTAAATAACACCGGAAAAGCAGTGCACGACATATTTTGGGATGAAGATCCGACCTGGAACTATACGTGGGAAGAGAAAAAGATCAAAGAAGAAAATAGACACTATACTACAGCGCTTCTAGGAACATATAATTTCAATCGGTTTTCTCTCGATAATCCGGTGTTTAAAGAAAGCTACGAATCATATAATGCACAGCAAACCAATTCTTCAAAGAAGGTGACTGTAGATCAATATGCCCAGATGCAGCGAGATGCAGATACTCGTATCCGAGACACGATGTATGCAAATATGGACACGGAGGCAGTGCAGGCATACCAACAAGGGGAGAGTATGCCTACGACCGTTGAAGAAAAATATAAAACGTTAAGTGGTGGTGTTAAGTTTGTTGCTGATGTAAATACGTTTTTTGGCGGTACGATCAAACGAGGTAACGACATCCTTATGGGAAGTGTTGATTGTGCAAATTCTGTAGTCCCAGGAACAATGATTGGATGTAAGATTACTGATGGGTCTGAATTCCTTCGCGGTGCGTGGGTGCAGGGTGCATCGCCAGGATTTTTCGTCGGAAGCTTAGTAGCGGGTGGAGCTGCTATAGGTGGGCTTGGTAGTAGTGTTGTATCTGGTACAGTTCCGGCCGCTACGGCCATGGCAAATGGCATGCAGGCCTTTAATACGATCGTTGCAGTATCATTTGCTGGTCAGGCGTCAGGAGGCATGGCTGAGGCGTGCGGAGGACCAAATAAAAGCGATAAAGCGTGTTATGAAGCATCTATGACAGTCGCCACATCACTTGCTTCTGCAGTCGTCGGAGCAAAGATGGGGACGTATAACGTAAATAAGTCTATCGCTGCTGCTGGAGAGAGTGGACTGATGAAGGCGCTTCGGACAGCCAATGTCGCTGAATCTAAAATCCAGGCTATGGAGCAGGTGATATATAACGCCTCAAAAGCTGCACAGGCGTTTGAAAAAACTGGAGATTTTGCGAGATACTCAGCTGTTCAACGGACTGTGACGTTCATCGCTGGGGCAAACGCCGCATCGGTAGCAAAAAAAGCGTGTTCTGCGGATAGTATTTCTGATCAGATGTCAGGTGGATCCTACCAATGTGCCAGCGCTATCGCCATGGCTGTGACGCAGCTTGGGAGGGCGATGGCCCCGCAATATGCTGCTGCAGGTGTCGTCGCGGAACGCGTGGATCAGGCAAATGATGTCGTGTCGGGTGTGCTTACTTGCGGTGGAGGGTTTTTAGCAGGACGGTATACAAAAGAATGCAGTGATTCGATCACGTACCTCATGCAGGATGCAAGTAGTATTGTTGGTAAACCTTCGACGGTCGATGCAGGTACACAAGCTAACGGCACTGCGACGCGAACACTTGATGCCACACGAGCACTACTCCTCAAATTTACCGATAGCGCTGGTACTCCAAAACAGGAAATCACGATTGATGGTCAGAAAATCACCCTAAAAACGGTCATGCAGCAGTATCAGGATGCGATCCGATGGAAAGCAAGCGAAGATGCGCTTGCTGATATCGCACTCGGTCCAAAAGCACCGCAAGGACCCCTGACTCCATCGCCTTTCGACATTATTGCTAGACCAGTCTTATGGCTGGTTACCGCCCCGAGAATTGCGATCCAACAGCAGCTTGATATTAGACGACTATCATCAGAAGACACTGGAAAAAAGCTTCTCGCACTTCGGACAGAATACACCACAAAAGATGTCGACTATACTACAAAGAAAGCGGCATATGACGTGGTACAAAAAGCATATGACGCATTCGTCAAACAGCATAGCGAGACACCGACAGAAGCTGCCCTAAAAACAGAGTTAGATTCGTTAAAAGCCGAGCTGACAAATAAAAAATCTGCATACGATCAGTCGATTCTTGATCGACAGGTTGCGCTGCAAACTCTTGTCGCACAAAAAAGCATATATGATCTTGTGCAAGCAGGTAATAGACTTGGCTTAGCCGCTCTTCACAAAGATATTGATGCAAAAATCGGAAGCATCGAGCAGCAAATCACGAAGGCCGCAGACGCCGAAAAACCAGCATTGACTGCAGAGAAAACTCATTTAGAATCCCAACTTGCTTCTATCAAACTTGCGATGGAGGATGCAAAAAAACCTCATAGCATCGCTCAACGAGTATTTGGTACACCAGAATATCCAAGCTTGCTCTCACAACGAATAGGATGGCAATCATCTGAAGAAAAGGCGGCTATCCTCAAGGCATACGAAGCGTCACTCCCAGAGATTTTCAAGAAGCTCGCTGATCCCGCACTTCCTCTTAAAGATCGAGGAGAAAAACTCGGCGAATCTATCGTCCAAAAAGGGAGTGCCGGCCTTCGCGATGTGGTGGTGGAAGCAGCCAAAAAGACACTACTAGACCAAGGTGTGACGGATATCAAATTACAGGAACGATATGCCAAGCAAATCGCTGATGATCTGGTGCCGAAAATCGTAGCAGGACGAGAAACACTCATAAAATATACGCAAGCTGGTATCCCACCGGAAAAAGTGGTTGATTATCGAGTAGGGGAGCAGGGTATCGCTGGAGCATGGTCACGATTTGACGAATCCATAGGGACACCGGTACTTCGAGCAGTCTATCTCCGGACGTTCGTCGTGGCTGATGCACTGAGTAATGCACGGCAATCAGTTCAATCAGGCTGGAATAGAATATTTGGTCGCGATGAGGTAGCGAATCTAAATGGAAACACAAAAAAGCTCGCAACAGGCATTCGACGCGCACTGACCGGATCAGGACTCGATTCACTACTTACGCCGAAATACCAGAAAAACCCAGATGGGACGATTTTCTATGATGCCTCGAACCAGAAAGTTATCGAGAAGGCAGCCCTCGTTACGGCCATACAGAAGAATGTGGACGGACAAACAGGAAAATTCACCCAATTTGAATTTACCAAAGAAGCGCTTGACACCTATAAACTAAACCAGGCGGACCTCGATGAAGTAAATAAGCTTTTAGTGGTGTATGAGGTAGATGTGAAAAAGCACCTCTATGCAAATACAGACAACTACTTCGATCAGACAAAATATGTCTTTGCCGCTTTTGAGACGTTCTTACGGAAAGGCGCTCGTGGCACGATTATGGAGGCGCTTCCCGGTGTCGGAAAGACAGACATGATCATGGGGCTTGCAATCTTCCTCCAGGCGAAGATGACGAGCGATCCACAGTTCATCATCTCGCCCGATCAGCCGCTTCTCAAGCAGTTTTTACAGAGCAATGAAGCATACCTGAAGTTTCTTAATAAGCAACTAGGTGGTAGCGAGGACTCTGGAGTGGTGTTGAAATTTGATGGCACCGATAGTCTGGGTCGTCCAATTGACATGCACGATCCAGTGTGGGTAGCTCGGATCAAAAAAGCCAGAGTCATCGTCGGCGCGCGCGATATCGCATTTCAACTGAGGCAAACTGATACACCTGTTGGAGCGATGCTCCGCAGTAAATGGAAGCTGTCATTTATCCACGGTGACGAATCACATTGGACATTCCATCCAACCGAACAGTTCCAGTTGACGCAAGGCAGACAGGTACAGACGATGACGAGTGCTGATGGTATAGCGTATAAATCAGCGCTTGATGAGGTGAGCGCACTCGGATCTCTCAAAGCACTGATCGATGAAGCAACGACGAAATCTGAAATCCCATCTGGCATGAAAGATGGCAAGGAGGATGGCATCAGTGGATATAAAGATGAAACACTCCATAAAATCCTTAC
>CAZQGM010000027.1:0-11101 GCA_964592885.1 uncultured Gammaproteobacteria bacterium | reverse complement strand
TGACTTGAGCGAGAATTCCAGATTCTGGACTAAACAATCTACGAAACAGAGAGGATGGTTCTGTATCTAATGGCATAACCCATATTGTAATATTTCGAACACAGGAAGACTACGTATCGCTTATCTTGTTTGGACACTCTACCGATTACCTTTGGCCCGGTTATGTGTTCTACAAAGCATTTGGCAATTCACTGCAGAAGTAGTTCCCCCCTTGCTCCAGGCTGCAACATGATCGGCATCCATGTCGACAAGATTCCATAATTTGTTCTTATTTGCATCATGGCCAATGGAACAGAGCGGACAGTTTGATTCATTTTTTTCCTTCGCTTTTTAGATTTGCGTCGCATAGACTGTTTTTTTCGTTGCTTCATCGAAGACCCAACATCAAGAAGCTTCGTTTCTGCCATTCCTCCGATATTGTACCCCGAGGGTGATATACGGCTACACCTCGGGAGATGGTAGAGAGTATGCCATAAAAAAAAGAGGCTCGCGCCTCTTTCTTTTTTTTGCTCCCCCGCCAGGACTTGGTGTGACTACACACCACTCACCAGCGCTAAAACTCGCGAATATGAATTCACTCGTCAAGCGCTGGATTGCGGACTGACGGTCCTCGTCCTGTACGGAATAAGCAAAAAAAATAGAGCCCTACGGCTCTATTTTATTTACTTGCTCCCCCGCCAGGACTCGGACCTGGAACCTTCATCTTAACAGGATGCCGCTCTACCATTGAGCTACAGGGGAATGATTAAATTGTTAATCGTTCATCTGCTATTCCATGCATTTCTCTTGAGCTATCCACCTTCGTCAAGACTTCGGCGGACAATGCAGGGGAATATAGACTTAAAAGAACTCAGCTATTATACCATGGGTGAATTGAATTTCTACCGTCGAAGTTTTTCCTGTCTCCTTGAGTTTTGCTGAAGAAGTGGTATACCTGTCTGTTAGAGGACGGATTGTTTAGGTTGACACGTATTTCGAGTGAGTTAGTTAAGTATATCAAACATGAGCCCATGAGAGAACCTTTCCCCAATTTTCTCTAACACAAGAGAGCTAGTAGAATTCAACGGGTAATTACTTGATATAATGTCCGCAATACGGATATGAAAAAGAAAACGAATTCTTCAAAAAAAGGCAGCAATTTAGAAAATCTAACAATTGTCCTTTTGCGAAGACTCAGCAACGAATTTGGATTTAGAAATGAAAAGTTGAGAAGACAAGGCTCAGGTCTGCAGTTCGGAAAAGACATTATTTGGAAATTCCGTTTGATAAATAGCGAGAAGAAAGAACGATACCACTGCGTTGTTGAGGATAAGAATTACGATACTGAACTAACACCGCAAGTATTGGGGCATAAATTGGATCAAGCCCATCGTTCAAGCCTGGATACACCAATTGATATTTTCTTTCTCTTTTCTCCAAAGCAAACAGTAAATAATGACTATTCAGAAGTTGTAGATGCGGAAAGGTCTCCATACTCATTTGGTGTGGCTTTTTGGACACCAGATGAAGAGATTGAAAGATTGGTTCAATGTTTTCCAGATATTTATGAACAAATTTATGGAGAAGCAGCAATTATCTCTGCGAGTGAAAGAGCTGAGACTATAGCTTTTTGGAAAGATAGAATATTGGAGGATGCAGCAAAAGGGGCAACCGTTCGTTTAGAAAAAACTCAGGCAAAACAATTAAGTGGAGATAAATCCCCAGTAAATATTGATAATGTTGCTGCTGTAGAACTATTACGAAAATCTACTGAGGCAGTGCTTCAGAGTTCACAGCTTCGAAATGTTACCAATACTTCAAGCATCCCAGCGGAAAGCTCCACCGAGAAAAGTTTAATCAGTATAGAAATTGATGAA
This sequence comes from uncultured Gammaproteobacteria bacterium, assembly GCA_964592885.1. Classification (GTDB taxonomy): domain Bacteria; phylum Patescibacteriota; class Microgenomatia; order UBA10105; family UBA927; genus CAZERT01. The sequence goes on along the minus strand of CAZQGM010000027.1, from coordinate 9,245 downwards.
GCTTTAGAATTAATGGAGAGCGGAAAAATTCCACAAGCTTTGACAAACTTCTTTATCATACTGGGGAAAGTACAAGGCAAAGGCAACTTAGCACATGAACTGGCACGAACATATAACAATATTGGAGTCGCGTACAACAGAATAGGACAAGATGAGGATGCAATTCAGTATTTTCGTAAATCACTAGAAGCGGAAAAAGAATTTCTTGTTCCTGCTACAAATTTAGCCTCGACCTTTATTTTTCAGGCTGAACTTTCGGATGACCATAAGAAAAAGGCATCTCTACTACAAAAAGCAGCAAAGATAATTGAACCTTTGATGACTGATTTTGGTCAAGGACTTGAGGCGAGAGTGCTTCGTGCCCACCTCAGGTTGTTAAAGGTCAGAGATGGTGATCAAACAGTCATTCAATTTATAACCGATGAGGCACAAAAGTATGATGGCATTATTAATGCAAGTTCTTCATTGACGTACTTTTTAGGCTCTCTCTATTTGGGAATGGGTGATCCTGATAAATCGGAGGAGTATGCCGGGAAGTCTATCACTATTGATGGAAATGTTGAGGGTTTCATATTGAGAGGAAGAGCAAAAATGATAAAAGCTCTCAAATATGATGCGACATATCGAAATCAAGATTTTGAAGATCTTGCTCCTACCTTTACAGTCACCACAAACATTGAAAGTGCTATTGAGGACTTTCATACAGCAATAAAATTAGCTGAGAAAAAGGGAGATAAACAAATACTTTCAGAAATAAAACAGTTTGAGCAAATTTCAACTCTATGGTTGAGAGCAGAGAATAAACCAGAGAGTTTTGAGTTTCCCACAGAGAATAGATATGTTTCAGCAGTTACGGCTTTTCGTGAAAGAAAATTTGAAATCTCATTTGATCTACTCAAACAAACACCCGACTGGGGACAACTTCCGCCATCTGAGGTATGGCGGTTGGCGAGAGTATATTTATTTAATGGCGCACTTGAAATAGCAAGAGAGCTACTAAATTCAGTTGAGCATGTCGCAGAGGAAGAGAAGAATTTCCAATTCTGGATGGACAAAAGCACGGTGGAAGTATTGTTGGAAAATAAAAATCAGGCTATTTTAGCCGCGACTAGAGCAAAAGAGCTTACTCAAAATGAAAAGGAAAAGAGAATAGCCCTATCCCATAGAGGGGCTGTTTTATTACGTTACGCTGATGAGGATGGTGGGGATAGGATGTTAGATAACTCTTTTGAGTATGAGAAAGAGTTTCCGGAGTCTGAAATCCTAACAAGATTCGATTTTGAAAAAGATAAAGAGAAACTGCTCACAATGATTCGCAGTAGGCAAGAATGGGTCAGAGATATTCAGGAGAAATTCAAAAATAACCCTATACCCAGTTATTACTTAGAGGAGGTATTTCATGAGCCGTATATTGCTGTTTGGCGTGGGAGAGATCCTCAGATGCCTATCAATTACACGATAACCTCAGATGAATTCAAAAAAGAGCTTGAAGAAAATTACAAAAAAGGGAAACGCTTTGTTTTTGACTACATTGCACTTCTCACTCTTTCCAAGCTTAATCAACTGTATAGTATTGAAAAGTATTTTCCTGATGCAAAAATTTCTTTCTCACTTTTCCAAAAAATACAAGAAGAGTTATTGAGAAAAGAAGATTCAACCTTGAGGCGATTGTGGAATTTTTTGAGAAAAACGAAGTCTGTTGATATTGTTAAAAATATCCCTACATTCAACTTGAAAAATGGGAAAGTTAGTGACCTTTTTGGTGAATGGATGGAAGATACCCTAAAGCTATCAAAAGAACCCGACACGGTATTGGTAACAGATGACTTTGTAGTTTATAGATTTTCAAAATCAGAGGATGTTATTTCCATAAATACATGGCACATGCTTCAAATGGCATTTGCTAGTGGAGATATGGATAAACCAATGTATTCGAAATCGTTGGGTAGTTTAGCAGAATGCTTCTACACATTTGTTGGCTTTGACGGCGAGGATCTTTTTCAAATTATTGCGGATGATAATTTCAAACTCACGGCACGCAGCTATCATTTGATAAACCAAACATTTTTACCTGGTGCAAACTTGGAAAGTTTTATACAGGTATTTATTCCATTTATGAAAAGGCTATGGTCAGCAGGAGTGATTTCCCAAGATAAAGTCTATTGGCTTTCATATATTACCAATATCTGTACCGATACAACAAAAGAAGTCATTAAATTACAGCTGGATAAAGAGGTCTTTAAAGAAGTCGCCACAGGAGCAGCATTAATATGGAGCGTTGCAATAACTTCTGGAAGAAAAGAAGAGTTGGAACTACTAAAAAAAGATCTAGATACAATTTTGAAAGACCAGTCATTAGAAATGATCAAGCCAACCATCATTAAAAAGATTGATGAAACAATTGCAGGGATTTCTCAGTAAAATAGTCAGGCTGAAACAAGAGGATTGGTTTTAAAAATGGTTCTGAATGAGTCCATTAGATGGAGCTAGAATAAATATGAGCTCTGAATAGGTCTGTTGTTTATTACTTTCCATAAATTAAAACCTAAGCATATTACTGTGTGTCAGTTGCCAGCTTCTGTAGTCTATCGATATAGGCAAGTTTCCAGAATAGAAGAGCGGGTTTGCCGATGAGAATTTTCCCAAATATCTGTAAAGCGGTATTTTTTATCTGAACCTCGTTTCTATAGAGTATTTTCGTCCCGTTCGGAACGTCCTCCATTAGAAAACTCTCATTTTCAATTGCGAGGATGGAAGTATTTATGGAGGTAAATCCAATAGTAGGTAGTAGTTGCGTGTCCATCGATACATGAAATGGGATGCCAAACGTTTTTGCTACCGCATTGATAGACAAATGATCTCCGTTTCTACTCGTTATTTTTAACGACGTAGCGACTAACGGAAAATAGGTGGACGCATGTTCAAAATCGGTCACGATGTCATATATACGTTGTCGCGGAGCATTGATGACCCAGGACCCTTCTAAAATAATTGGCTTCATACAATGAGTATACGGCAACACGTACGTACTGCGTTATACGTGATAGACCTAATAGGATATTTGAGAGGGACAAACCAAAAAAATAGGCGAGCACTTCGATAGGCTCAGCACACCCATCATTTTTGTGGCCAACTCTCAATAAAACAGAATGTTTTTTAGAGCATGAATGAAATGACTAAACGTGAGCGTAATCTCCTCCGCAATGCTACGGCGGATCAAAGAAAGAGAACCATCCCCCCGAGTTACACCCAGTTAATAGGCACTGCTTGGACGTTAGAACTGCAGGGTTAGTATGTGACAAACGTATCTTGCCACGATGTGCTAGTGCTGTTTGAGTATGCAGGGATACCGTATTGGCCGATGCTAAAGAAATAGTAGCGATCGGCCGTGGTTGCATCATAGTAAAAATATCGTATCCCATTGGTTCGTTTATACTTATTTGGGCACTCATCCCCGTACATAAAAAATGGCTCATCGGAGTTTGCAGGGACGGGATAATCGATCGTTGCCGTAGTGATAGATCCCTTTTGGGATAAGGTTTTGACAAAACATTTATCCGTCGGGATATTTTGGAGATGCTGCTCGGAAATCGCTTCTGAGAGCGATATGGATGGGTTTTTGGAAAAGCGCTTTACCGATTGACCATTCTCCGCGGGTGTTCCTTGTGAGTACACATAGATCGTGTCTGCTGTTTCAGTAACGTTGATGACTTCAGATGACCCCGCAGCTTTGGGAGCATAATAAAAACCAGCTCCAAGTTTTTCGGAGTTAAACGTTTTTCCGTTCGCGTTAGGAGCGAGTGTGGGCTTAGGACTAGGAAGCGTTGCGGGAGATGATGTGGGTTGGGTAGTTTCAGATGGGACGGATTCAGATGGAATGGATTTAACTGGAGCAGAAACGTATGCGGTTGAGGAGACAGTTTTTGTAGCGTACAAATATCCAATCAGAGCAGCGGCTGAAGAAAACCCAATGACGATCAACACGACCAGAAGTACAACGAGATTTGTATTTGAAGTAGATGGAGTTTCTTTGGATTTATTTTCTGATTTGTTTTTTAGCGACAGGTCTTTTGGCATACATGCCTCCTTTGTATACTTTTCGAATAATACTGATACTTCCAATGCTACATATGAGTACGAGTGCTCCAAGAACTCCGATGACTCTCCAATCGATAGAAGTGCGCGATTGAGGACCGGGTAAATCAGCATGCGTGATTTCAGGAGGTGAGGTAGAGTCGATGTCTGGGTCTACTGTCGGGTGTGGACTTTGTCCGGGTCTAGACGTTGAAGATGGGGAAATAGTGAGAGTTGGCGATCGAGTTGGTGAACGCGTGGGGGTTGTGGTTAAAGTTGGCATTGTCGTTGGCTCTACTATCGACGTTGGAGATGGTGCGGATGTTGGGATGAGTGTGGGTGTCGACAAAACCAATCCCGGGATGACGTTGATAACTGGTTGAATTACTTTTATAAACGTATTTTTATACTCCACAACAAGTTCGGGAGCGTACTGTCCCTCTTTAGCGTCAAAGCCGCATGACCAGCCTCGTACGAACGTCTCTATATACATTCCAAAGTTTGTCTCTGGGTTTGTAAACCACGACTTAGCAAGGGGGGTTATATCCCAGGTCTGATATCCTGGGTCAGAATCGAGAACATAATATTCATTTCCGGAAAGAGCTGTCTGACCTCTCCCGGGTCGAGAGTTCCAGGTGACTGTTTCTTCTGCCCATTGGCTACTGATAGACGTGGCAGTAAATGCTCCTTTGACGAGCGTGGGCTCTCCACCAATTTTCTCGCGATAGTACAGTCTCAGTTTGACTGATGATACGGATTGACCTAACGGAAGTTTTTCAATGGGAAACCGCACAAGCATGACATAGTATTTGTTGAGATCTCCATTAAGCCGTAACGATGGGAAGGTAGCAAAATTTCTTGTGGTCGAACCAGATGTGCCGCTGATATATACATCATCGGAAGGGGTATATGTTTTTGTTCCGGCGTAGACGGGGGTTACGAAGCATACCCATAGCACTAAGACCGTTAGTAGTCTGATGATTACCCCCATACCATGATAATTTCACATCTGAAATACTGTGGCAAGGATCCATACAAAATCTCTCGGGGAACACCATGTATTTGCGACACCTTTTTGAGGTGACCAGTTACAATTAGATAATTATTTGATAGTATGTTCACTATACTATGAAACATAAAAAAACGACTACCATCGTGCTTATTGTTTTTTTGGTGTTGTGTGTAAGCGTACTTATCTACATAGCTAAAAGTCATCAAAATACCGGATCATCCGTCTCCAAATCAGTAGACATATCTCGCGTTGCTCCTCAGAAGAATTATGTACTTGAAGAGTTTCCCATAGAAACTGTGCCACTGTACAAAATGAAGATGGTGAGTTCGTCAAAGTTTTTCGTAAATAAAGAACCAACACGATATGCTGATTATTTTGGGAAGGTGGTCAATTATTACAATGTGGTATTTGAAACGGAAGCAACTCCTAAAGAGTATTTACAATATTATCGTTCGCTGATGAGTGAGGTTAATGACGACTCAGTTTCCGATTCGCAGGTAGAAGGAAAAATTGGCAAATATAAGATACAGGCTTCGCATCACGGAGATAATCCCAAGAACTACGGCTATCTACAGGTGTATATGCCTAGTGATGAGTATCAGGAAACAAATCGGTATTTTCAAGATTATCCTGATGTAGTTGAATTGGACGCCTCCTTTTCAGAATATGAAAGTAGTTATGGATTATTGAATCAAAAAGGTGGTGAGGTTGAATACACGCAATATTTTCCTCTGCCTAAAGAAGAAAATGCCCAAAATAACCTAATAAAGAAATACAAAGAAAAATATAGCAAAGAAGAAGGGTATAGTTTCAACGAAGAGACAGGCTTAATGATATGGAAGAATAATATATACAATGCCACTGTGTACGTAACTTTTTCTAAGGATCACGGAAGATTGTATCTGATGATGCGGAGACCAATGTAGTTTTTTTCGTTTTGAAAAACTGTCCCGACCCCTTCAAAGGTGGCAGAAGCTACTCAAGATGAAAAATGAAATGTATCAAACGTGAACGTGTTTGTGAACGATCTTCTAATTCAATTTTTTGTGGATACTTCCTTGATGTTTTGTTACCATTAATCACATACCAATAACGATTGTTGGTACGAATCAGGTCTGCTGTGCGCAATACAATATGTATCCAGATATCAGGAGTGAAATTCCGATAGAGCATTCTTTTCGAATGGAAGTTCTTCATACACGCAAAGACTATCTCATCATCGCGGCCGAAAAACAGGGAACGGACAATTACCCGCTCAGTGATCTGTTACAGGCCAGAAAGGCCCTGTCAGATATGGGCTGCAACGTTATTGGAGCAATGGATGCGTTTGGTATGTATGCGGATAATTGGGAAGCCAGAAGATGGCCAAGAAACTACGTGAATCAAATCGGCACAACCCTCTATGTGAGGGGGGGTATTTCGCCAGTTTTGTTAGAAAATGCGTTAGAAAAAGCAATTGGGGAAGCCGGCGGAAATTTATCAAAACTGGATATCGTTGAAGATGAAACTTTAGGAAACGGTGGAAGAGTTCTAGTACGGGATGACTGTCTGGTAGTTCCGATGGATATGGACATGGGTAAATTACAGGGCGTTAAAGGTCGGTTTGATATTGCCTATTTCCCGACGCCGACAGTAGAGGGATTTGACCAATGGCTCAAATCAGTTGACCGAGAGGTATTCGAACAAAAAAACCGATTCAGTGAAAAACAAATTAAAGAGATTTATGCACGGTACAGGAGAAGGATTGATTTTGATACGAGAACGGATCTGGATTTTTTTATTGCACTCATTGGTAAAAACGGTAAAAATGCATTATTGCTCGACGAGCTTTATGAAAGAATCTATCGGGATAAGTTCATTCTCCCGAAGGCTATGGAAACACTGACAGTTGATGCGTATGAGGCAGGTGTTCAACTAGGCTGTAACTGCCTACAACTTGGAGATCTGCTTGTTATCCCTGACGGATGCCGAGATTTACAGCAAAAAATGAACGGGGCTGGACAGATACTACAGCTTTCCCTCCAAACCGTAGCGGATGTGCGCGGTACTACAGGATTCCATTGTAGTTTCAGCGAAATCGACATAGCCAAGTATAAGTAACTCCCGGCTCGGAAGCTATGTCCCGACCCCTTCGGAGGTATCAGAAGCGCATACAGCCACTCACTCTTTTACTCATCCACTTTACTAGACCATTTCGTTTTCTATCCATTTGTCTATAATATATATAGGAGGTCATCTATATGTTTAACTATGTTGACGGATTTGTGCTTGTCGTACCAAAGGATAAAACCGAGGAGTATAAAAAAATGGCTGAGAGTGGCCGGGATTTATGGATGAAACACGGGGCTATTGGCTACTACGAGTGTCAGGGAAATGATTTAGCGGCTCAGGAGATGGGAGGCGAACGAAATCGCACATTTCCAGAGATGGCTGGCGCAACTAATGATGAGACGGTGTGGTTTTCGTTTATCACATTTGCATCTAAAGAACATCGTGACGAGGTAAATGCAAAAGTCATGGCCGAAATGCACGAGCAAATGAAAGACCAGGAAAACATGCAGATGCCCTTTGATATGAAACGTATGGCCTACGGTGGATTTCAGGTGGAAGTCGCAGGGTGAAAAAGTCAAATCATAGACACATAAACGACACCCCAGTAGTCACCATCAGGTATTAGAGGGTTGTGCTACGTGGTATATGTATATAATAGTTGACATTATGTAAAGTATATGATACATATAAGATCATATGAATAGGGTAACGTATAAAAAACTTCGAACCGCATTAGCATTTTTTGTCGGATTGGTGGTATCTGTCGCTGTCATCAAAAATAGCTACCTACTTGCGATAGCAGGAGTACTGACAGGGATAGTATTGATGACCCTTCTTCGAGCACAAGCGAAGATACGAACCGACGAACGAGAGACAGTTATCCAGGAAAAGGCCGCGCGAATGACATATGCCATTTTTGCACCCGTTATCGGCATCGCTGCACTTCTCCTTTTGCTTCCTTCCAAAGGGGGAATCGCAGTTTTTAGTAGGGGTGAGTGGTTATATATAGAGTCATTGGGGATGATATTTGCGTACGTATCTCTTTTTTTGATCGCGCTGTATGCGATCTCCTATCATTTCGTTAATAGAAAGTATGGGGGCGGCGGCAATGAAGAGTAAATTAAAAGTATATCGAGCAATGCACGATCTTACCCAAGAACAGCTCGCAGATAAAATAGGTGTCACGAGGCAGACGGTCATCGCTATTGAGAGTGATAAATACCTCCCGTCACTGGGGCTCGCATTTAAACTCTCTCGAATATTTGGCGTTCGTATCGAAGACATATTTACCTATGATGGAGAAGAAAATGAAACTTAACGCTATCAAAGAACAATTTGGATATGTCGTAGCAATCGGAACGAGCATAGCTCTTCTTTTTTTCTTTATCGGAAGTGTTTGGATTGGCTACGAGGCAAAGAGTCTATGCCAAAACGCCATATGGCAATATGGCGGTGACTGCGTTGAGGCTCTTATCGATGAGCTACATGATGACCATCAAGGTTTTCGGACGAGAAATCATGCAATTTGGGCGTTGGGTCAACTTGGTGATGATCGTGCAGTGCCTGCCCTAAAACGGTATTACACGGGAAATATTCCCAGTAGAGAACCACTTGATGAAATGATTAGCCAATATGAATTAAAAAAAGCCCTCAATCTTGCAAGTGGTGGACCCAATAGTACAGCCATTATCTGGAGAGGTCTTCTTGGCAAAAAGTAAAAATATTCTAGTTACCACATGTAACTCTTCGTCAATTATGATTCTCACGAAGCGTTTAAAATAGCGTAGCATTTTGGGGTTTATGCCGATATTTCCAATATCCCACAATCATCGGAAGGGTGAATGTGAGGATATAGTATAGAATCACATCTGGTTTGTAGTACGCGCCTCCAGTTCTAAGAAGTGATACGAGGAAAATGTAATCAAAGACAATTGCCATAATCGTCCAAATGAGTCCTGTCCCAAAATAACACATCAGTTCAGGTCGTTTGACCTTCGTCATAAGTACCCAGATCGTAAACACGGTCGCACATGGGGTGATGACCCATCCGATCATGTCTTTGGGGACGATGAAAAAGAGGATAAATCCTGCGATATATCCAACGAAC
>CAZQGM010000026.1:0-11262 GCA_964592885.1 uncultured Gammaproteobacteria bacterium | reverse complement strand
AAAAAAGATTTCATCAGGAATAAACTCTGTTTTACTGTAATAATTTGTAACAAGTTTTTCTAAGATTTCTTCCTGGGGTTTTTCAAGTACATTCGAAAAATAAAAATGCGTTTTACCTATAACCCTGCCGTCTCTTATCATCAAAACCATTCCGCAGGCATCGTTATCCTCTTGTTCAACAGCAAATATATCCCTGTCAACTATTTCGTCGTTTACCATTTTTTGTTTAGAGCTATACACGTGCAATGCATCAATTTTGTCTCTTAATTTTGCCGCTTGCTCAAACATCATTTGCTCCGAATAAAAACACATTTTTTCTTTTAGCTCTTTTTCTAGCGTTGATATTTTTCCGTTTAATAGTTTGGCAACCATATTTATCATATCATTATAATCCCGTTCAGATACTTTTCCCACACATGGTCCCTCACATTTGTTAATGTGATAATCAAGGCAGACTTTAAACTTTCCTGATTTTATATTCTCTTCATTTATGTTTAAATTACAAGAGCGGATTGTAAAAATATCTCTCAGAGATTTAAGCGCAAACCTCATTGTTTTTACGTCTGTATAAGGTCCAAAATATCTTGAACCGTCACTCCTCTTGTTTCGTGTCGGAAACACCCTTGGGTATTTATCGTTCGTTATAACAATATACGGATACGATTTATCGTCTTTAAGGTTAATATTATATCGCGGCTTTAACTCTTTTATTAAATTTAGCTCTAAAATAAGTGCTTCGATTTCTGTGTCGGTGGCAATAATTTCTATGTCAGAAATTTTTAATACCATCGCGCCTGTTTTCAGACTTTGCTGGCCTGAGTGGAAATATTGCCTAACCCGGTTTTTCAATACCTTTGCCTTTCCGACGTATATCACCTTATTTGTATTATCTTTAAACTGATAAACGCCGGGCCTCTCCGGCAAGTTGTCTAACTTAAAATGTATTTTATTTTTTATATTTTCTCCTCCGTATGCAGGGTGTATACGAAGTATTTATGGGGAAAACCGAACGAATGGAATCAGCACTGTAGGACAAATACCGAAGGTGCATGGAACACATATGATCGTAAAAGGCGAATCACTTCTCAGTCGGTGGGAAGAATATAGAGATCTTCGACTTGAAGCGTTACAAGCTATTCCTCAAGCTTTTTTGGATGATGTCGATTATGCACAATCATTATCAGCTAAAGCGTGGCAACAGAAAATGAATTCTATGTTTTTTGAAGAAGTTGATGGAAAATTTGTCGGAATGATCGGGGCATACAGAGAAGATAAAATGAAAATTCACCACATCATGCACGTAGTAAGTTTTTATGTTCAACCGAACCATCGAGGAATTGGTATCGGAAAGTCATTACTTCAGTGCGTGATTGATCTTGCTAAGTCGGATGAAACGGTAAAAAAACTTCAGTTGGGAGTGATCAACACTCAAACAGTTGCACACGAGCTCTATCTCTCAATGGGTTTCAAAGACGTGGCTTACTTGAAATTTGCTGTGAGAATTCAAGATACATTTTTTGATGAATACTTGATGGAATTACACCTACACAAACCTTCAGAGTGATAAGAAGCATCTCGATTGCATCAATCTATTCTAACTGATACTATATTAGTATCAGTTATGGTCGACTAGGCCGCTATTGTGATCCCGCCCTAGCGGGATTCGATACGAAGGTAGTATTCACGCGTCCCTATAAAAGTATTTGTGAACGATCCTTATGAAATTCACTCGTCAGGAAGAACTTGCTATCCTATTTATATCAGAACTAGCGGTGAGCGGGCCCACGCTTTCCGTATCCTCCATGGCAGAAAAACACGGAATATCTCCACTATTTCTCAAAAAAATTACAAGCCTCCTAAAACATGCTGGAATCATTACAAGTCGTGAAGGGTCAGGAGGCGGCTATACGATCGCAGTCACTCCAGCAAAATTGAGGGTGACTGACGTCCTTTTGGCAGTCACGAGCGATCCACTGATGCAACTGATGAAACATACACATACACATGCATGTCCGCTTCGGACGACCTGTTTGCCAGAAGTGGTGAGGCTACGTATGTGGAATGCTGTGGGTAGTGCCCTTAAATCAATCACCATCAAAGAACTTATTACCCCAAAAAAGGAGTACGTATGACGTCATTATTCAGTGTCACAGATCTCACGGTAGGGATCGGTTCAAAAGAGATTCTCCATAGTGTGAGTACGTCATTTCAGCAGTCAAAGGTGACGGTCATTATGGGCCCGAACGGTAGTGGGAAATCGACGTTCACCCAAGGGATTATGGGAAATCCTGAATATGAAGTCAGCGGATCTCTTGCTTTTGAAGGTACCGATATCACGACGCTGAGTACCGAAGAGCGGGCGCGGCTTGGGATATTTTTGGCATTCCAATCACCGCTTGCGATCCCGGGTGTGTCGGTCATGAACGTGCTTCGGGCTGCATTGTCGGAAAAAACCAAAGCAGGTGAAAAGTTTGATGCTTTATCACTTCTAAAAGAAGTAAAAGCACACGCCGCGGCACTTCATATCCCAGAGGCACTTTTATCGCGTGGCATCAACGATGGCTTCTCTGGTGGGGAGAGGAAAAAAATGGAAATTCTCCAAGCACTCGTCCTCAAGCCAAAGTTTGCGATGTTTGACGAAATCGATACTGGTCTTGACGTCGACGCACTGAAACTCGTGGCAGGAGGCATCGATACACTACGGAAAAATGGCACTGGGGTCCTTGTCATCACCCACTACAATCGAATACTGAAATATCTGACACCAGACGAGATCATCATTTTGGTCGATGGAAAAATTGCTCATACAGGGGGACCGGAATTGAGTCGCCAAATCGAAGAGAGCGGGTATAGCAAATATCAAGTTTTGGACAAATAGTACGTTAGTGGATCGGACAAAGGACAAATAGCAAAGAGCATGTACACCCGGCTTCGCCAAGGCTACGCCGCGGCAAGGCAGGAAACAGGAAACAAAAATTACATGGAACGAAATAATTATTGACTCGTATTTATATTATGGACACCTCACCCCAGCTTCCATCTGACTACGCATTCGGGTTCTCTATGCCTGAGGATTATGTGTATAAAGCCAAAAAAGGACTCGATGCGGATGTGGTCAAGTCTATGTCTGCTATGAAGCACGAGCCAGCGTGGATGCTTGAGTTTCGGCTCAAATCACTTGGGTTTTTTTATAAAAAATCTATGCCTCCATGGGGAGGAGATTTGTCGGACATCAAATTTGATGATATCTACTACTATCTTCGTCCGACTGATGGACAAGCGAAGTCATGGGAAGATTTGCCAAAAGGGATTTTGGAAACGTACGAAAAAATAGGCATGCCCGAAATGGAACGAAAGTATTTATCGGGTGTAAGTGCCCAATATGAATCAGAAGTCGTCTATAAAAGTGTCGAGGAGTCACTCCGGAAAAAAGGAGTCGTATTTTTATCTATGGATGACGGGCTTAAAGAATACCCCGATCTCGTCAAACAGTATTTTTCCAAAATCATCCCGCCACTTGATAATAAATTTGCGAGTCTCAACTCTGCTGTCTGGTCTGGTGGGACATTTATCTACGTACCCAAAGGTGTCCATGTCGACCTGCCCCTTCAGGCGTATTTCCGTATCAATGCGGCGAATATGGGTCAGTTTGAGAGGACGCTGATCATCGCTGATGAAGGAAGTTTTGTTCATTATGTCGAAGGATGTACAGCACCTATTTATTCGACAGATTCACTTCATAGTGCCGTGGTCGAGATCGTCGTCAAAAAAGGAGCTCGCGTTCGATATACGACTGTTCAAAATTGGAGTCGAAACGTATATAACCTTGTCACCAAGCGTGCGCTCGTTGAAGAAGAAGGAATCATGGAGTGGGTAGATGGGAATTTGGGCAGTAAGCTGACCATGAAATATCCAAGTGTCTATCTTGTTGGCCGGAAGGCGCATGGTGAGGTTCTATCAATTGCCTATGCAGGTGAAGGACAGCATCAAGATGCAGGCGGCAAAGCGATCCACATCGCGTCAGAAACGACTTCGAGAATTATTTCAAAGTCTATTTCCCGCCATGGAGGTAGGACATCATATCGCGGGCTCATCGGAGTAGAAAAAGGTGCAGTGAATACAAAATCAAAAGTCGTGTGCGATGCACTCATCATCGATGAGATATCCCGGTCTGACACCTATCCGGTGATGGACGTGAAAGAGCAGATGAGTCAGATCGAACACGAGGCGACAGTATCAAAAATTGGTGACCAGCAGCTGTTTTATCTCACAAGCCGTGGGATCGATAAGACTGATGCGGAAGCACTTATCGTCAACGGGTTTATTGAACCGATCGTGAAAGAATTACCGCTTGAGTATGCTGTCGAGCTCAATCGCCTTATTCAGCTTCAAATGGAAGGATCTGTGGGCTGAACCGTATGAACACAAACGATCCAATCATTATTGATATCACTGAATCTACAACGCGCTCGGTTGTGGTGGATTCTGCCCACAATCAGACGATTGTGGCTATATGTACGAGTGATACCGATATCAACCTCCATCTCGAGGTAGAGCTTGCGGCCCCCGGCGCGACAGCAGATATATACGTACTGGCGCACGCGGTGGGAACATCTGAGGTGCGTGTCCACACGATTCAACACCATACAGCACCAGATACGACGAGTAATTTGCTTGTAAAGCACATCGGTGGTGATGCCTCTCATTTTCAGTTTGAAGGACTCATACGGATTGAAAAAGTTGCCCAACGTTCAAATGCATATCAGCGGAGTGAATCACTTCTGGTTTCGGGTATGGCCCAGGCTAAAAATAAACCGGAACTTGAGATACTGGCAAATGATGTCCGCTGCACTCATGGTTCGGTCACAAAACACATTTCCGAAGAGGAGCTGTGGTATCTTCGTAGTCGCGGTATGAGTAGAGGCGCTGGATCTAAGCTTCTTGTCGAAGGGTTTATCGAACCCGTAGTGTCATATATTCCCGCTCTCAATCCCTTAAAAAAGAAAATAGAAGTAAGAGATTTCTCTCTGGTAGCAGATATATCATAGACCTATGGAATATTCCGTTCTCAAGGTAACTGGCATTCCAGATGGAGGCATGGTATGTGTGTCCATTTCGGGAAAACAGATAGTGATCCATCGTGATGGGGATAGCTGGCATGCATTTGACGACCAGTGTACACACGCGGAGTGTTCATTGTCGGCAGAGGGATTTATCGATGGAGATGCTGTCGTCTGTGGGTGTCATGGTGCATCATTTGACCTAACGACTGGTGATGTGTTGTCACTCCCTGGCACGAAGGCGTTACATACGTATCCAGTGCGGATTGATGGCGATGATATACTCGTTACTATTACAGAATAAATATATGCGTACGTTACTTACCTGTCACTCTGGTGCCAGAGTGACTCCAGTTGAGTAGTAAGATATATTCATATGATCGATTCAATAAAAATTCGTAAAGATTTTCCGATATTCGAGCGGGAGATCAATGGCAAACCGATCGTGTATCTTGATTCGACTGCCACATCTCTCAAGCCTCAATCAGTCATCGATGCGGTGAACTGGTACTATACCAAAGCAACTGCAAATGTTTTTCGGGGAATATATACGATATCTGAAGAGGCGACAGCGGCATACGAGCGCAGTCGAGTGAGCGTGGGAAATCTTATTGGCGTATCGGATGTCGGAGAGATCATATTTACGAGAAATACATCAGAATCTCTCAATCTTCTGGCATATTCTTGGCTTCCAGACCACGTGCAGTCAGGCGATAATGTGGTCACAACGATACTTGAACATCATAGCAACTTCGTTCCATGGCAACAGACGGCGGGGCGTCTGGGATATGAATTTCGCGTTTGGCATCTTGATGAACATGGGGAGCTGTCTTTGAATGATCTAGGTCGGCTTGTCACAAAAAAAACAAAACTATGTGCGTTCACTGCTGCTTCAAACGTGATTGGGACACTTACACCCGTGTCTGAAATCGTCAACTATGTGAAAAAGATCAATCCAGACTGTCTAGTCGTTGTCGATGCGGCTCAAGCTGTGCCACATATGCCGGTTGACGTGCATACGTGGGGAGCGGATGCTGTGGCGTTTTCTGGGCACAAGATGTTGGGGCCATCTGGTATTGGCGTCTTATGGATGAAACGCACACATTTGGAAGCGATGAGACCATTTTTGTATGGCGGCGACATGATCAGGGAGGTCCACGAAGCTGAGACACAGTTTAACGACTTGCCGCATAAATTTGAAGCAGGTACGCCCTTTATTGAAGGGGCGATTGGTATGGGCAGAGCGGCTGAGTATCTGATGACGATAGGTATGGACCATGTCAGAGCTCATGAAAAAGCCATCACTACATACGCGTTATCCGCGCTATCGCATATTGATGGATTGACCGTATATGGCCCGAAATCTCCAGATGTTCGGGGTGGTGTCGTATCATTTCGTATGGCAGGCATACATCCACATGATGTCGCGCAGATCCTCAATGAGGATAACGTGTGCGTCCGAGTGGGATATCATTGCGCTATGCCACTTCATGAGTTTCTAGATATCGGTCCCACTGTTCGTGCATCATTTTATATATACTCGACAAACGATGACGTAGACCGTCTAGTAGAAGGACTTGAAAAAGTGAAAAAGATGTTTGGGTAGCAAGTTCATAAAGTTATAAAGTTATAAAGTAAAGACGTCTTTATAAACTTGTGACTTTACGGACTTTATAAACTCATATTGTATGGATCTATATCGCGATATCATTCTTGACCACTTCAAACACCCACATAATTTTGGAGTCATAGATCATGCCACGTGTAGTGCACATATGCACAATACCTCCTGCGGTGACAAAATTCGAATGGATATCATCATTTCCGACGACAATACTATCAGTGATATCAGGTTTTCCGGCGAAGGCTGTGCTATATCGTTTGCTTCAGCATCGATACTGACAGATTTCGTAAAGGGAAAGCGTGTTGCTGATGTATTAGCACTCACCCCTGAGGATCTGTACAGCCTGGTAATGACGCCACTGACCCCATCCCGGGTCAAATGCGCGCTCTTACCACTAGAGGTTCTGCAGTCTGCAGTAACGACACGGGCGAAATGAATCTTGTTTGATACGTATTTAATTTGCTATAGTGATACCCATATGGATGCAAACGACCCAAAAGTGATCCGTCAAATTCGGACCCTGACAATGCGTATAGACCGTGACCTCTGCATCGGTGCTGCAACCTGTGTTGCGCTTGCTCCGAAGGCGTGGGCACTTGATGATGAAGCAAAAGCGATCATCCTTGATACGACTGACCAAGAAACGGACGATGCACTGATGGATGCTGCGAAAGGGTGTCCGGTTGCAGCGATATTCATCACTGAGACAGCGACAGGAAAACAATTATTCCCATAACCTATGGTTTCAGATATTACATGGAAAATCGGTGGTGAAGCAGGCTTCGGCATTATGTCCGCAGGGACGATCTTTGCAAAGGCATTTTCGCGCGTGGGATACCACGTGTTTGCGACCAATGAATATCCATCACTTATTCGTGGAGGACATAATCTCATCACAGTGCGGATTGCGGTCGAAGAATTTTACTCCCTACATAAAGGCATCGACATCTTGGTTGGTCTCAACGCCGAAACAGTCGAACTTCATAGAAACGAACTGCGACCGGGTGGAGTGATTTTGTACGATCCAAAAGACAAAGAGTGGGCCGATGCTGACGTGCCAGAGCGTGTTCACCTCATGCCACTTCCTCTTACGGACCTCGTAAAGGAACACGGTGGTGATTCCATCATGCGAAATACCGTAGCAATTGGAGCTTCGCTTGCCGCTATGGGTGTAGATTTTTCTTTGCTTGCCGAGGTGATCCATGATCAGTTTATCCGTAAAGGACAGCAAGTGGTTGATGAAAATATCGCGTCAGCCAAACTTGGATTTGAATACGTCACTGAACATTTCCGGGACGTCAAGGATACATTCCTTGCATCTACGACAAAAACGACAGAGCAGTATATCCTCAATGCAAGTGAAGCAGTGGGCTTGGGTGCGATCGAAGCAGGCATGAAATTTGCCGCTATATATCCCATGACTCCCATTAACTCACTAATCCAGCTTTTTGCTGATAGAGCAAAGGATTTTGGGATCGTCTATAAACAGCCCGAGGATGAAATCGCCGGTATTATGATGGCCATAGGTGCGTCTATTGGAGGCGTACGGAGCATGGTGGCCTCATCAGGCGGCGGATTTGCCTTGATGGTTGAAGGTGTGTCATTTGCCGGAATCATCGAAGCACCTGTCGTCATTGATCTTGGTATGAGACCGGGGCCAGCGACTGGTATGCCTACTTGGACTGAGCAAGCAGAGCTATGGATGGCGATTCATGCAGGACATGGGGAATTCCCGAAAATAGTCCTTGCAGCGGGCGATGCAGCGGAAAGCTACGAACAGACGATTGAAGCTTTTGAGCTTGCTGATGAATTCCAGACACCAGTCATCATTCTTACCGATAAATACATCAATGAAAGCCAATGGTGTATCCCAAAGTCAGTTTTTGACAAACGTGCCCCGATGAATCGGGGAAAATTACTTGCGGGCACAGATATTCCTGATGCGGCATCATTCAAACGCTACGAGTGGTCGTCAGAAGATGGGACATCGCCACGAAGCATTCCAGGTATGGTCAATGGTCAACACCTAGTCAATTCCTACGAACACGATGAAAAAGGGTGGACGATTGAGGATTCTGATACTCGGATCAAGATGGCGAATAAACGGTTTCGGAAAACGAAAGCTATCCTTGCTAAAATGCCGCTTCCAAAGGTGTACGGCGACGAAAATGCCGACATCACATTTGTAGCATGGGGATCGACTCGTGGATCAATTCTTGAAGCGATGAAAATGCTGAAAAATAAAGGTGTCACCTCCAAGCTCATCCATTTTAGGTGGGTATATCCACTCAACGAGTCAGTGATCGCACCGCTTCTAGCGGGTGAGAAGCGTATCGTGGATGTAGAAAATAACGGTACTGCTCAGCTTGCCGAGGTGATCCGGGAGGAGACCGGTGTGACTATCAAAGAAAAACTATTGAAATTTGACGGCCGTCAGTGGTATCCAGAAGAAATCGTGGAACAAGTTATGGATCGGTAAGTACCAAGAACCAAATACCAAGTATCAAGTGTGCAAATCATTTTTTTATATTTGTAACTTTATACAATTGGAATTTGTTTGAAATTTGGGATTTGGAACTTGATAATTAATATATGATAACAGTCGAACAACTTGCTACAAATGTAAAACCAACGTGGTGTCCAGGGTGCGGAAATTTTGGCATCTGGCTGGCACTGAAAAATGCACTTGTAAAGCTTGGTGTGCCGTACGAAAAAGTTGTGATCGTGTACGGTGTCGGATGTCACGGAAACATGCGGGATTGGATGAATTGTTACGGTGTAGAAGGTCTACATGGTCGAGCCATTCCTACTGCACAGGGCATTAAACTTGCTAACCCTGATCTGACCGTGATCGCAGTGCAAGGCGATGGAGATTGTCTCGGAGAAGGTGGTAATCATTTTATGCACGGAGCCAAACGAAATCCAGACATTACCGTGATCCTTCATGATAATGAAGTGTACGGACTGACGACCGGCCAGGCATCTCCGACGGCGCGGCACGGATTTAAAACCAAATCAACACCCGAAGGGAACAAAGATGAACCTGTCAACCCGCTTGCGCTAGCACTTGTCGCAGGAGCATCGTTTGTATCGCGAGGTTTTTCCGGTGAGATGATGCATTTGACTGACCTGATGGTTCAGGCTATCTCACATAAAGGATTCTCTCTGGTAGATGTGCTTCAGCCGTGTGTCACATTTGATCGGGTGCATACCTATCAATGGTATCGCGAGCGCGTATACAAGCTCGGAGCCGAATATCAGACAACGGATAAATTCGCCGCAATGATAAAGGGATATGAATGGGGAGAGAAGATTCCTCTTGGAATTTTTTACCAGGATACTCGGGAAACGAGCGAAGATAGAGAGTCCGCGTACCTAGGGGGACCGCTTCCAACCCGAGGTGGTGGAATACCAAATCGTGATGACGTCTTCTCAGTATTTCGATAGACAAGAGTAGGTCGCAGTCTAACTCGTAACGTAGAGTTACTTTTTATTTGAGGATAATATATACAGATATCCACGTTCTAGCTCGGGAAATGAAGGTATAATCATTGACAAGTGTAGACGGAACCGTTTATACTCTTTAGCAATTGAATCCGATGAGTGCTAATTTCATAGGAGGGGACCAAAAATGAGTGATATATTTCAGCCAACTGAGCAAATACTTCCAGTCGTTCCTATACGAGATGGCATCGTATTTCCAGGCACAGAAATGATTTTGACGTTTGGTCGTGCTCGTTCTGTCTCAGCTATCGACGCGAGTGCGTCTTCAAATAAGCGTGTGATCCTCGTGATGCAGAAAAATGCGAATATCAACGATCCAGTCGCGACTTACCTCAATACGATTGGATGTGTGGCTGAAGTCGTCCAGCAGATGAAAAATGAGGGTGAAGTAAATGCACTCGTCCGAGGGCTCTATAAGACAGAAATCCTTTCCTATGAGGCCGTGGAGCCGTTTTTCGTGGCACGAGCCACCGAGCTTGCTGATACGCTTGAAGATGACGATGAGATCAAAGCACTCGTCAATCATATCAGTGGAGAACTACGGCGAGCAGTGAAGCTTGGCAAGTCGGTCGACTTTCTTACGTTCATGAATATCATGTCCTCCAACATGCCGCTGGTGCTCTCATATCAGCTTGGGGGCATCCTCGATATCAAGCCATCAGAACGACAAGAGCTTCTTGAGTACGTGTCCGTCAAAGAACGGCTCAAAAAAGAGGCTGATTATCTTGCCAAAGAGATCAAAGTACTCGAGCTTGAGCAGACCATCGCCAGTAAAACCCAAGAAAAATTTGACAAAAATATCAAAGAACAAGTGCTTCGAGAGCGCATCAAGACCATCGAAAAAGAGCTTGGCGATGACTCAGACAACAAAGATGTCAAAGAGATCAATGACAAGATTAAAAAATCAGGCATGCCTCCTGAAGTTCGCCAAAAAGCAGAAAAAGAACTTGGTCGTTTGGCACAGATGTCTCAGTACAACCCAGAGACCTCCTATATACGGGGGTATCTTGAGACGCTTGTCGAATTGCCGTGGGCAAAGGAAACGCTTAATAACGTTACTATCAGCGATGCTGA
>CAZQGM010000025.1:0-11275 GCA_964592885.1 uncultured Gammaproteobacteria bacterium | reverse complement strand
TCTTCCATTTGATGAACGAATGCTTCTCGTAGGTGGCAGCGCACGGCAAATCCTTAGGATTTTTTGCCGCGGACTGCCATCTATGGGGGTAAACAATTCAGATCAAAAAATCTAAGAGGAAAGGAAGTGGTAGAGACGAAAAGAAATTGTAGGAAGGCGAAGAAGAAAATGACAACGAAGAATCATCAATGCTCTTGTAAAAAAGGGCGAAGACTATGTAAACGTTGTCGAGAAATTCTTGCTCGCGTTAATAATCGCGAATCCAGACCGAGGTCTAAAAAGACTGGTCATCGTCATTAGAGAAAGGACAGCCTCTGCAAGTAATAGAACCCTTTATTAAAGGGACACCCTCATTTTTTTGTTCTAACCCAGCGATCGTGTGATTGTTGGGCGCACGTCCACTTCAAAATTCAATTTCAAAAACATTCATGTAACCCAACGAAGGGTTACTAGGAGAAAAGATCATGATTCAAGATAAAAGCGAAACCCCTGTAGTCGTCTTCTCTGTTGGCGGTGGGCTCGGTATTTTGCGGCAGCATCCGCAACTTGCCGGAAAAAATGCCATCGTCGTTGGTCTCGATGCTGATGAGGCGTTGCCCAAAATCGTGGTGAAGAACGGTTGCACGATCTTCAATGTCAAAATCGCCGATGCCAAAGGTTTACCTGACGTTGTGAACGAACTGATGTCCTTGATGAACCAACCGATTGCCGAATTGGCTCGTTCGCTTCAAGGAACTGTCAATATTACGGCTGCGACCGGCGCCGGCCAACGGCCCGATTATGGGTTATTGCAATACATGGCTACTACGATCGAGCCGACGTTTGAAGCAGTCTGTGTCGACATCCTGAAGCGGAATGGCGGGACACCTCCAAACTCTGTTGAACTGTTATTGGCTGGTGGATTAGCTGGTGGGACTGGTGGCGGTGCGCTTATCGCACTTGTCAACGATTTCATTACATATATGACAGCGCGAATGCCTTCCACGCCAATTTGCACGTTCTTGCGCTCGGGGAGGTTTACGTTCAGTGATTTGCCAAACGCCGAAAGTGCGACGCCGAACTTAGGCGTCAATACCGGTGCAGCAACCGCTGCCACGCTTGGTTGGGTGACGACGAAGTACCCTGATAAACGCGTCAAACAGGCGATTTTCACGGAGTTTCCTCCCGCTGCCGGCGATAAGGATCTGCGTGATAAATACACAGCCTTGTATCTGCAGGCGTTGTTGAGCTCCGGTCTGTACGGGCCGTTCCAGGAAAAGTTGAACAATACCGCCGCTAATCATCAGAAATTTGGCCATGTGGCCATCCTTCGAACAGCGTATACGATCATGGAAAGCTCAAATGCTGCAGCCGCAACTGCTGCTGCCTTCATGATCGGTTCACTTCGCCGGATTCTTTCGACCCAGTTCGTTGGGAAAGAAGCACCTGAAGTTTCTGTGGTGATCGTAAAGGATTCTGAAAATGGGGCGAATGGACACGAAGCGCTCCTTGAACATGTCCAGGACCCTGATTGGCAGCGCGTCCCGGGAGCTGAAAAAGAATTTCTCTCAACCGGCCGCACTGTCACCGCGAATGTCACGATGAAGCGCGGTACTGGCGAGTATCTCTCGATCCCGACACACATCAAGGCTGGTGCACCGACCAGCAAGGCTGAATATGTACAACGTCGCGAATGGCTCGCTTCGATGGAAGCTGCTGTTCAGACTGTCATCGGTGCAAAAGTGGCGGAAGTGGCAGATATTCAGGCTGAGCTTGAAGAACAACTGAAACTGATCATGGGTGCCTTGAAAGTTCTGAAACCGGTGAAGTTTTTGGATCAAGCGGCTGGTTTGATCGTAACGAAGGGCGCAACCAGTGAAAAAGCGGTGACGCTTCTCGAAGGCGCGCTTGAGAACTATGCCAGCACGGAACATGATCTGCAGCTTGCTCAGGCGGAGCTTGCCCAACTTGAACATGAACTGACTGTCATTAATGAGGGGATTGCGACGCTCGAGTACTATCTCACGCGCGCCGTGGAGGAGCTTGATACACTGAGCGCGTCGGGCGGGTCGGATGATATGTTCATCTTGGACGATCCGGACAAGTATTTCGAAAGTCTCGTGGAAGCTGCGGCGCTTGACAAAGAAGAGGTCAAAGCAGTCTGCGAGCTGTCCGTGATCGGTCTGACGCTCAATGGCATCGCGCGGTTGTTTGGGTGCGAACCCAATATCCATGCGATCGTCAATGAAATCCGTAAGGGCGGGAAGTTGGTAAGTCCGAAATGGGCTACCAATCTTCCAGGAACGCCGCTCTTTAGTTTCCTGTCTCTCCCGAAGCTTGATCCTGGCGTATTTCGTCAGATTCAGGAAGTTCTGCAGAATACGGATGACAAAACCATTTTGTCTATGCAGGATGGACTTGTCGCTGGCATCGCAGCCGTGTGGATTGACCACTATATGCCGCGGACGATCGAAGAGGCGATGGGGATTTATCTTCAGGACCTCGAACGGGCGTATGCGATGCACGATTTTCGCTTGTCGTATGCACTCCTGCCCGGCATGCCGACTTTGAAAACGCTACGGGACAACATCGCCCTGATCGACGAAGAAATGAAACGAAAGATTGAGGCCTAACCATGAACCATGTGACACAACTTCTGATCGCGAGTGGATTTCTCCTCGCGTACGGCACGAAACACAACGATCCGTATCACTGGATCGTGTCCGGGGCGGCATTTGTCGCTATCCTTTTCGTCAAGCTCGCCATCCACCTGAAGTCGCAGCCTATGAAGCCCGTCGCGTCTCGGCGTGGTGCTCGGTCGACCATTTCTTCCCACCGTCGGTTTGCAGGAACGAAATCTCGTACGATGTCTGAAGCCTGGTTTATGACCGTGGGCAAGGGGATCATCTACGGGTTACTCGCCTTGTTGATCGCAGTAGCACTGGCGTGGGGAGTGAGTTTGATCAAGCCAGTCTACAACCTGTTTTATAGCGAACAATTCCTTGCCGTCCAGCATGATGTCGAACTTTTGGAGACGCAAGGAGCGTATGAGGGTGCGATCAAACGTATAGATGAGGGCCTGACCGAAAATTTTGACGAGGCGAATAATCAGTGGCTCAAGCAGAAAAAGCTCGAGCTAATGATCTCCTGGGGTGAGAAACTCACTGGGGACGCAGCAAAAGACAAGTTTGATGAGGCGGTAACCTACGCCGAGGATAACAAGCTTGACGCTACCGAAGCAAAATTACGCCGTCAACTTGCTGAGCCCACGCCGACGCTCCAGCCGACGCCTACAACGGTGGTGGTCTATCAGACCCCTATCCCAACTCCGATTGCTCTCCGCAAAGACCTGCCGGCTTACTCAAGCGGCAAGGTGAATGCGGCGACGCAATACGGTGCGGCCGTGGTGGTTTCTATCAGTGTGGTGGACGTCAACGGCGATTTCATTGAAGGTCTGACCAAAGATGATTTCGCCGTCATTGCTGATGGACAACTCGTCCCGCCGCATATGATCAACGTCTCTACCGAGAATGATGTTCAGATCGGGTGTCACAACCTCGTCATCGACATCTCCGGTTCGATGAAAGATCCAAAATTTGATGGCGATGAGATCCCGATAGATGTGGCGGTAAGTGCCGCGACGAGTTTTGCAGGTCTCATACGCGACACTGATCTCGTTCGTGTGAACCTGATCAGTACGAAGCCCATCATCGGTAGCTGGGGCACTCCAGACGAAGCGGAAGCTTTTATCCAAACCATCAAGTCGAAAGGGGATACCGCTTTTTGGGATACCATGCAAGCGTCGATGGGGGACATCAATCCTCGCTGTGATTACGTGGATACGACCGTCTTGTCAGACGGCCTGGACACGACCAGCGAACGGAAAGATGGGACGGGAATAGTTATAAATGGCATGTTGTATGTCGTTGCCATTCCGTCCGATAAGTTCACTGAAGCTGATCAGGAGGCCTTCCGAAATTTTACCGTGGATCACGGTGGCATGTTTTACGTTGCAGATTCATCGCAACTGGTCACCGTTTTTGAGGAAATCGCCAAACGGACCCAGCAGTCGTATGTGCTCACCTACGTGGGCTCAGCGAAAAAGCTGGAAATCACTGTTGGTGGGCAAAACGCGGTCATTTTGAACGCGGAGGTGAAGACGAAGTAAACGTCAAACGAAGAGATCAGCTGATCAAAAAACATCGATCAGCTGATCGATTTACTGTTAGTAATTTTTATTGGTGTGTACTACAAAGAGAAGTTCGGGCGTTTTTCGCTCAACTTTACTGTCATTTTCCTCGGACTTCTCTTTTACCGATGTGTGTCACGTTTCTGTGATAACCACGTTTGATCGAGTCAAACTCGACGCGCGCGGGGTCACGTCAAACGTGACTCTCATAGTACGCCGAGTATGACTCGGGTATATGTAGGTCGGTACTGATGAGCTCAAAAGAGCGAAAAGAGCATGAGTCTAACTACTAGAAACGTATAGTATTGTGCTGAAACGTGAGGCTGTAAGGACGGTCCTCGTACGCTTAGATTTTTACACGTCTCGTCAAATGTGACCTATGCTACATAATGAGTAACTGATATGTATATCTTGGTGCTACTTTGCTATAATCGACGGTGGTCCATGTAGCACGTTGCAATACTCTAAAATTCCATCTATTTGACCCATTTCCATACTAGTCCTGAGAGGACAATGCTGTCTTCTTTTATCCTAGTATGGAGGTGTGTGTTGAATCGTAGGTTTATAGTAATTCACTTGCTCGTCAGTCTGTTTCTGATGAGCTGCATGGCGACCAGTGTCGCGGTCGATTTTCCGTCCGTGACACCCATACCAACCCCGAGTATGCTTCCGGAATGTCCAAAGCCAGATTCTGGCTGGATACCGTTCCCCGAGTATTTCTCGGTTAGTTTGGTGAAAGGTGACGAAACGATCGGATCCGTGCTTGTTCTGATTGAACAGGGCTTTCTCACCACAGCCACGTATGATAGTTCAGGCAAGTTCCAACACGCTGAGCTTCAAGAAGAAGTCCGATGGGGGGAAAACCAGTATACAATCTCCAAAGAGATGGATGGAGAGATATTCTCCTTCACATTTACACTTTTTCGATGCCCGGCAGGCATCTATATCCCTTCAGAGGAGGAGGCGCAATCCGACCAATCGTGACGCTATAGGAACTCCGTGGATGCGGGCAGACACACTCACGGAGTTCCTTTTTTTTTGTATACACGATATCGATCATGCACATGGGGAAATAGGTTCGCATACCAGTCAGAAGGATCACTATTAGTCCACAAAAACTTCCACTCTCATAAAAAGATAGTAAATGGGTTCTGTGGGTATCAACGTACTTACGCTACGACTGGTGGATCTTGGGGTCCGATGATTTTTAAGGATTTGAAAATCGGCAAAATCACTTCAAATGGAAGGCCAATGACATTGGTATAGCTTCCATCGATTTTTGTGACCAGATCCCATGGCATCTCATTGATGCTGTATGCGGCGGCAAATCGTGAGAAATCATACCGGGTGACGTAGAGCTCGAGCTCAGGAGCGGTCATTTTCCGGAAGGTCACTTTGGTGCTGGTCGTGGCTGTCCAGATTTTTTCAGCTTTTCCAGCAACGAGATACACGATTTTGGTAGCGGTTACGAATGTATGGGTTTTACCCATGAGTTCTTTGAGCATCTGCCGGGTCACATCTTTTTCGTGGGATTTGCCATACGTCTTTTTACCGAGGATGGCCATACTGTCAGCGGCGATGATGAGCGCTTTATCTTCCTGAGGAACCATGTAGACCCGTGGATTTTTGATGAGTTCATCAGCTTTCGCTGCTGCACGCCGTGCGATCATCTTGATCGGATCTTTATCTTGGATCGATTCCTCATCCATGTTGGTCACTGCAGTGCGGAAAATGACGCCGAATTTGTCCAGAAGTAATTTCCGACCAATTGACTGAGAGGCCAAGATGACCTGGATCGGTTTTTCTGGCACTGGGGTTGAGGATGAACGGAATGATAAATTCATAAGGTAGCCTATTATAGCTGATTTGCCAGAAAGTTGGAAGACGAGGGATTTCCCCCCTTATGTAAGAGATCCGTACTATTCGACATACGCATGGCAGGCTTCCTCAGGATGACGAGAAAATAGTGTCAATACGAATCGATGGTGCTGTTCGGAGGGGGCCAAAGTCTGCCATCGCTGAAGCTATGATGAGGCAGGTCCCACCTTCGCTAAAGCATCGGTAGAGCAAAGCAGGATGGGCGGATTGACAGCCGCCGAACAATACTAAAAAAGCTTAGTCAGGATGGGCGGATTCGAACCGCCGACCTCTTCGTCCCGAACGAAGCGTTCTACCAACTGAACTACATCCTGACTAAGCCTTTTTGTCCCGTCCCGCTTAGCGGGACTACCAACTGTCAGCCAACGGCTGATTGGGCTTTTAGCCGAAACTACATCCTGTAGACGATCTATTCTACCATTCGAAATGATACAATGCGAATAGGAAATGCGTGGCTCCTGTAGCTCAACGGATAGAGTAGAGGTTTCCTAAACCTCCGATACAGGTTCGATTCCTGTCAGGGGCACAAAGAGAGCAGTCCCGCCACGTCAAACGTGGCTGGGACGTTTGACGTTCCGTCCTAATGGTATAGACGTATGAAATTTAGTCTCATTTTTATCCTCGTTTTGATAACGACGACATATGGCGATATGATGCTAAAAAAAGCATCATCAGAACCATCGTTCTTTCTCTCGCCCTCATTTGGAATCGGGGTAGGGATATATATCCTTCAAGCGTTCTTCTGGACCATGATGTATAAATACATGGAATTTGGAACGATGGCTGTCGTATACAGCGTCGGACTTGTCATTTTTTCTGTCCTAACAGGCATGTGGTTTTTCCACGAATCGCTTACCTTAGTAAAAGGAGTAGGGATCAGTCTTGCGCTTCTATCGCTGATCCTGATGAGTATCTCAAGTACGTCGTAATTAGCGTATATTCACGGCATACAGGTTGGGATCGACGGAGGCCGACGGATTGAGGTTGGTCATCACGACCAGCTTACTTCCATTGGTCCACGGGGCGACGAATCCCGATTCAAACGGCCCAGCATACACCGTCACTCGATTGCCACCGTCATACTCCATGATGTCGATGTGGCCCGGTGCAGTGACTACTAGATGGTTACTGGTCGATAACCACTGGACTGGCATCCACCCGCCTTGTGACTGATTGACTGGCGTAGGAGGAGCCTCCAAAACGAGATCGGTGCTTGGACGTTTTGATTTCGACGTCGGTGTCGGGGATGGGTATGTTTGATGCGCGATGATACCATATTTTTTTGCGTCCCCAAGGTCGTAATTTCGATCTTCTTTGAGGTCATATACATATATATGATCTTTGATAAGGTCACGATTTTCTGGCGTTGGGTTGGTCCCAATGACGCGAGGAGTGATGATGATCGGAAGTGTGGCTGACGCAGTCGCTTCATAGAGAATTTTGAGTTCATCAGGCGAAAACGCCATGATATGCATAGAGTCTGTCGCGATACTGATAAATTCGGGCGCAAGCGGGGCAAGCTTTTCCTCATCGATCGTCGCTTGTTCTTTTTTCCATGTGGCCAGAAGCGTTTCCTTCGACTGAACCGGCGGAACGATCTGATTCAGGCGATTGCTGTCGACCAGATATGTAAGTGGTAGGCCGGTCGTCGGATTTGTCACTTCAATAAGAAGTGATACGTTGTCAGGTGACCAACTAATATTAGCGCGACTCGTATCAAGGGTCAGCGTGGACACGATCTGTCGGGCATCGCGGTTTATGCCAAGCGGCTTATCGACAAGATCGATGACATAGAGTCCCGCCTTTGTCCCAGCTGGCAGACCGCTGATTGTGGCTTCCGGGGGAGGAAGGACAGTAAATGCGAGTTTCGTACCATCAGGAGATAACACTGGATTGCCCACCCCTTCGGTACTGATTGCCGTGAGTGACGGATTTTTTGGAAATAGAACCGGGTCTGCGCGTGCGAGAATCTCACCTTGGACGCGGAGTTTTTTGCCCCACGGCTGGTAGCCTTCCTTTTCGATCCGCACATCGTACCAATCAGGAGGTAGTGTGATGTTTGTCGATGTCGCGCCATACTTTTTTCCATTGATGATGACAAATGCGCCATTTGGATTTGATGTCGTCGTGAGCATGCCAGTCGTGCCCACTGATTTTTCCTTGACATTTAATCGGTATCCACGACCGTATGCGATGATGACCCCTGATATTCCAAGGATCAGGTATGCCGTCAAGATTGTGGTCAATAAGTTACGTATGGATTCCGGAAGAAGACGTCTCCAAAATGACGGTTGTTTCGGGGTGGATGACGATGCATGTGGTGCATCAAATGGAAGTGTTTGTTTATTTATGATCATAGAATATGATATTAATTGATCTATTTATAACTATATATGATCCACTTTTTAGCTCGACATGGTTCTATACCACTGCCACCTAGCAGTATACCTTGGTTACTATGATAGAATCAAATATGACACATGATGATCACATGAACAACACATGAGGAACACGTGAGAGACACATGAGAAACACGTGAAGAACACGTGATTCAATTTGAAATTTGAAATACCACATGAAAAACACGTGAGAGACACGTGACTCGCCTACGTCCCTCTTAGCGGTACTACGGCGAGATAAAAGAGATGCATTGAAATATGTTTACAAAAAGACTTGGTATAGACTTGGGCACTGCAAATAGCCTTGTGTGGCTAGCCGGGACGGGTGTCGTTTTAAACGAGCCAACCGTCGTTGCAGTGACTGCAGACGACAATCGAGTCGTGGCGGTCGGCAACGAAGCAAAGGAGATGCTGGGGCGAACACCCGGAAATATTGTGGCGACTCGCCCTATGCGGGATGGGGTCATTGCTGACTACCGTATCACAGAAGCGATGCTTCGGTATTTTATCGACCGGACGGTAGGCAGAAATCGGATATTCAAGCCGGAAGTCATGATCTGTGTCCCGTCTGGGTGTACCCAAGTCGAGAGAAGAGCAGTGCTTGATGCTACGCTTTCAGCAGGTGCGCGGGTCGCATATCTGATCGATGAGCCACTTGCATCAGCAATCGGTGCAAAAATCCCAATTGCACAGGCATCAGGTCACATGATCGTGGATATCGGAGGAGGATCTACTGAGGCGGCGGTTGTATCGCTTGGAGGGGTTGTCGTTCACAGGTCAGCACGCGTTGCCGGGAATAAAATAGATGAGGCGATCGCACTCTTTGTCAAACGCACCTATAACCTGATCATTGGGGAGCGCATGGCGGAGATGATCAAAATTACGATCGGAAATGCGCTTGAGGACGATCCATCCCGACGTATAGAAAGAGAACCGCAGAGTGATCCACGTGTGGCAAAAATGCTCTCAGCTACTGATCCGTCTCATCTACAGCCAGTAGACACGATGGAAGTGAGAGGTCGAGATACCGTATCAGGCCTTCCTCGGATGATCACACTCCCATCTAAAGACGTAACCACGGCCATCCTCCCAGTGCTCATGCAAATCATCACCGCAGTCAAGCAGGTGCTTGAAGATACCCCTCCGGAGCTGGCGGCCGATATCATCGATAAAGGGATCGTAATGGCTGGTGGTACATCGACGCTGCGGAACTTCGATAAGCTCATGACCCGTATGACGGGAGTCGTCTGTCATGTGGCTGAGGAACCACTTCTGTGTGTCGTCCGAGGCACAGGTATCGCTATGGAAAACATTGAGCTATACAAGCGAAGCATAGCCAGGAAATGACATGTCTCCATGTCATCCCCGCGAAGGCGGGGATCTAGATGACAAACGAATCATTATGTGGATCCCCGATCGGGTCGGGGATGACTGTGTAAAGCAGTATAACTATACCAGTTGACTGTCATGACTAAAAAAACACTCTGTACTATATACGAACCACATATAGCTTATAATATGATAGCCATTTGTAAGAGAATATATATGTTTCACGCTATTTGAACCTAAATAATTGTGTTCATTTCGGGAATAGCGCGTAACAAACCTGACATATAGAGAGACCGATGTATATGACTATTGAGCCCATCAATCATCAAGATCTTCTTGGATTACGGGTAGCAACCGAGAGTCGTCAATCTATCCTAGAAAAAATCGAAAAAGGTCTTGACCTGAAGACGGATGACAGAGGACTGAAGACCGAAGAAACGTCCAAAAAGCACATATTTCCGTACGTGATCACGACCCCAAACACGGAACAAACCGTGGAGGCTTCTCGAAATCGGCTGTTTACTACAATACTTAATCAGAGCGATCTGGCGCTCCCGGATGGAATCGGGATAGTGTTGGCTTCGCGAATTTTGAAGACCGAAGACGGAGGACAGAAAGTAGAAAGGCTACAAACGCAGATTCCGGGTGTCGAATTTATGCAGGATCTGGTGGCGATAGCTGCCAAAAAGCGCGTCAGAATCGCACTTATAGGGGGAGCACCAGGTGTAGCACTCAAAGCACTTGAGTGCTTAAAGCGTACATATCCAGGGTTGGAGGGTTGGGTTGACGAAGGGCCGGGCATTGCCGTAGTCCATGAACGTACGAAGAACGAAACACGAAGCGCGAAACACGAAGAGAGAACTACGAAACAGGATGGTTCGAATTTCGAGTTTCGAATTTCTGATTTCAACACCATATCACCATCACCGGATCTTAAGCAGTGGCTAGCTCGTATGGCTCAAAAGATGCTCGATACTGGTGTAGGTATGGTCTTTGTCGCATACGGAGCACCGAAGCAGGAGTACATCGTAGATTATCTACGTCAGATGATAGAGAACAGAAGTCCCTCCTACGCCGAGGCTACGGCGGGCAGGCAGAAAACAGAAGACGGAGTTCAGAAAATGGAATACAGAAAACAGAGGACAGAAACGGACAATCAGCTTTCCGTCTTCCATCCTCAATCATCTGATCCCCATCCAATCATCCTTATGTCCGTGGGGGGATCATTTGACATGATCTCAGGACGTCTCTCGCGGGCTCCACAGTATATGCGCACTCTGGGCCTTGAATGGCTCTATCGGTTGATCCAGGAACCATGGCGCATTAAGCGACAGTTTGATCTAGTACGATTTATTTTGATCGTACTAAAGAAACGATTTTCCCAATAATTTGTAGCCTGTAGGTCTTCATATATCCTCTCATTTTTTTAAACGCATATACGTACTAGCTATATTGATATCGCATGCACTGTTCTTCCATTTATGTACTCTTATGATCTATT
>CAZQGM010000024.1:0-11507 GCA_964592885.1 uncultured Gammaproteobacteria bacterium | reverse complement strand
TCTTCCGATCTATGTTTTTCGACTATCGCCGCTACTCACTCGAGCGCGTCGGTCGGTATAAGATGAACAAAAAACTCGGCATCAACGTGCCGAATACAAAAGAGAGCTGGATGCTCACCCGCGAAGATATTCTCGGAGCCGTCACGTATCTTCTTAAAACAGCAAATGGAAAAGGCGATGTCGATGATATTGATCATTTGGCAAATCGTCGTGTTCGCCGAGTCGGTGAACTCGTCGCAACCAACGCATTCCGCGTCGGTTTACTAAGACTTGAGCGCTCAATTCGCGAAAAGATGTCTCTAGCTGGTCCACAGGCGACGGATTTGCTTCCGACCCAGCTTGTCAACGCTCGTCCGATCATCGCAGCCATCAATGACTTCTTCCGGACAAGCCAACTTTCGACCATCCTTGATCAGACCAACCCACTTGCAGAAGTCGATAACCTTCGACGTCTGACAGTCATGGGTATCGGCGGTATCTCTAGAGAGCGTGCATCGTTCTCTATCCGAGACATCAATGCGTCGCAGTACGGAC
Organism: uncultured Gammaproteobacteria bacterium; assembly: GCA_964592885.1. Taxonomy (GTDB): domain Bacteria; phylum Patescibacteriota; class Microgenomatia; order UBA10105; family UBA927; genus CAZERT01. The sequence goes on along the minus strand of CAZQGM010000024.1, from coordinate 10,973 downwards.
GCATCTGTCCAGTCCGGTCTCCAGAAGGTCCAAACATCGGTCTCGTGACATACATGTCTTTGTATGCTCGCATCAACGAATACGGATTCATGGAAACCCCATACCGGAAAGTAAATCGCATCGAAGGAAAAAATGGCGAAGTGAAAATGCAAGTTACAGACGATATCATCTATTTGGATGCCGCTGATGAGCAATATCACTACATCACACACGCTGATACTCATATCGATGAAAACGGCTTCATCACAGATGAGCGTCTCGCGCTTCGGTACAAAAACGAATTTTTGGAAGGTGAGTATAGTCTCGTTGAATATATCGACGTTATCCCACGACAAGTCGTAGGAGCTCCAGCATCACTCATTCCATTCTTGGCACACGATGAGGCAAATCGCGCACTCATGGGTACGCACATGCAGTGTCAAGCAGTGCCACTCATCCAGCCACAATCACCAATCGTTGGTACTGGTATGGAAGCATCAGTTGCCGAATCCATGGGCCGGGTGATCCGAGCACGTGAAGAGGGAGTCGTCACATATGCTGATGCAAGCATCGTCAAAGTGGAAAGCAAAAATGGCGAAGAAGATACATACCAAATCGAAAAATTCAAGCGCTCAGCACAATCAACGTGCTACAACCAGCGCGTGGTCGCAGTGACAGGTCAAAAAGTTCATGAAGGCGATGTATTAGTCGAAGGTCCAGCAACCGACAATGGCGAACTGGGACTTGGCTCAAACATGACAGTCGCTTACATGAGTTTTGACGGACTTGGGTACGAAGACGCTATCGTCATTTCCGATCGACTCGTCAAATCCGATGTTTTGACATCAATCAACATCGAAGAATATGAGTCAAACGTCGTCGATACGAAGCTTGGTCCTGAGGAAACAACCCGAGATATCCCAAATGTCGGTGAAGAAGCACTTCGAAATCTCGACAAAGATGGCATCATCGTCGTCGGAGCCGAAGTGAGTCCAAATGATATTTTGGTCGGTAAAATTGCTCCAAAAGGCGAGACAGAACTGACCGCTGAAGAGCGACTCCTTCGCGCGATATTCGGTGAAAAAGCCAGGGAAGTTCGTGACACCAGTCTTCGCGTCCCACATGGAGAGCGCGGCACAGTGGTCGCAGTCCAGATTCTGGATAAAGAACAGGGCGATGAACTCGAGCCAGGATGCAACCGCAAAATTATCGTCAAAGTGGCACAAATGCGTAAAGTGGTCGTCGGTGACAAACTCGCCGGACGTCACGGAAACAAAGGTGTCATCAGTAAGATCATGCCACAAGCAGACATGCCATATCTGGCAGATGGTACAGTGATCGATTTGATCATCTCACCATTGTCTGTGCTTGCTCGTATGAACTTGGGTCAGCTCATGGAAGCCCATTTGGGACTTGCTGCCAAAAAGCTGAATTTCAAAGTCGCTCTTCCAGTTTTTGAGCACGTCAATGAAGAATTAATCCTCGAAAAGATGAAGGAAGCAGGACTTCCACTGTCTGGTAAGACCACAGTATTTGATGGTCGGACAGGCGAAGCATACAAAGAACCAATCGCCGTTGGCACTGGGTATATCTTGAAACTCATCCACATGGTTGAGGACAAGACACACGCTCGGTCAACCGGTCCATACTCTCTCGTCACACAGCAACCACTCGGCGGAAAAGCTCAAATGGGAGGTCAAAGACTCGGAGAAATGGAAGTCTGGGCACTTGAGTCACATCGAGCGGCACACGTCCTGCAAGAGATGCTTACGATCAAATCTGACGATGTCGTCGGACGCGCCAAAGCATTTGAATCGATCGTCAAGGGTATCGATATCCCAGCATCAAATGTGCCGGAATCTTTCCGAGTTCTCGTCAAAGAACTCCAAGCTCTTGGTCTTTCGATCAAACCGACGGGAGCAATTGCGGCTAAGCCACAGGTCATCAGTGATGATGTGACTGGTCAGCCAGTTGCTGTCACTCCAGCGACACCAGTCATCGATCCGAAAGAACTAGCGGAAGCGAGCGGTGAGGAAGTCGTCAATGACGAATTCCCAGAAGAACCGCCGGAGGAACTTGCAGAACCTGATGAAGAATCAATGAAGGAGGCCGTTTAACGGAGACTACTACTATGGATACAAAATCAACGTTTGCCAACATCATTGATTTCTCAGGACTTGAAGTCCGATTAGCGGCTCCTGATGATGTCAAAAACTGGTCGTATGGAGAGGTCACCAAACCGGAAACGATCAATTATCGCACTCTGAAGCCAGAAAAAGATGGACTCTTCGATGAGCGAATTTTTGGGCCTACCAAGGACTGGGAATGTTACTGCGGAAAATACAAGCGCATTCGGTATCGCGGTATCGTCTGTGACAAGTGCGGTGTCGAAGTGACACAGAGCAAAGTCCGTCGTGAGCGCATGGGTCACATCACCCTTGCTGCACCTGTTGCCCATGTATGGTTTTTCAAAGGTGCTCCATCAAAGCTATCTCTCCTTTTGGACATGAGTCCACGGGCACTTGAGAGCGTGATTTACTTTGCACAATACATGATCATCGATGTCGATGATGAAAAGAAGAAAAGTGTCATCGAAGCAATCCTTGCGACCGGTAAAGATCGCGAAGAGGAAGTAAAAAAGAAATTCGATGGTGAAAGGGCAAAAAAAGAAGAGCAATTTGCAGAAAACAAAGAGCAGAACAAAGAAAAAATTAAAGCAAAAGAAGCACGCGAATTAGCTCAAGGCGAACTCTCACTTAAAGAGCGCAAAGAACTGACACTTCTTGACGACCAACAAGCAAAAGAGCTCACGAAAACGAAAGAAGTCGTGGATCAGCTCGTATCAATCGTCAAAAGTATCAAACCACTTTCGACCATCTCAGAAGATGAATATCTGAAGTTGTTTGAATACGATGCAGTATCGTGTTTCCGCGTCGGCATGGGAGCTGAAGCAGTCCTCGAAGTCGTCAAACGCGTCGAGCTAGACAAACTCGCAGCCGAACTTCACGAAGAGATCCGTGAGAGCTCAGGTCAGCGCCACATCAAAGCGACGAAACGTCTTCGTGTCGTCGATGGCATGCGGAAATCAAAAGTGAATCCCGCATGGATGGTGATGCATATCCTCCCAGTCCTTCCTCCAGATTTGCGCCCGATGGTGCAGTTGACTGGTGGTCGGTTTGCGACATCAGATCTTAACGATTTGTATCGCCGCGTCATCAACCGGAATAATCGTTTGAAGCACTTGATGGATCTGGGTGCGCCAGAAATCATCCTTCGGAACGAAAAACGCATGCTTCAGGAAGCAGTTGATTCTCTTGTAGATGCGACGCAGCGCCCAAGCTCACGCGCAGTCATTCAACCATTGCGATCGCTGTCTGATATGCTTCGTGGAAAGCAAGGGCGATTCCGCCAGAATTTGCTCGGTAAGCGCGTAGATTACTCAGGACGATCGGTCATTATCGTTGGACCAGAGTTGAAACTCACCCAATGTGGTATCCCGAAGGAAATGGCACTTGAGATGTTCAAGCCATTTGTGCTTCGTGAACTTATCATTCGCGGTATCGCTCCAAACGTGAAAAATGCCAAAAATGTCCTAGAAAAGCGGACACCAGAGGTGTTTGACATTCTCGAGGAAATCACGAAAAACCATCCGGTGCTTCTCAATCGCGCACCGACACTCCACAAGCTTGGTATCCAGGCATTTTACCCAGTCCTTATCGAAGGATCGGCCATCCGGATCCATCCATGTGTCTGTGCAGGTTACAACGCTGATTTCGATGGCGATCAGATGGCTATCCACATCCCACTTTCGAAAGAAAGTCAGTTTGAAGCGGCTCAGCTCATGCTTCCAAGCAATAACTTGCTCAAACCTGCTGACGGTTCACCGATCACCGTTCCAAACAAAGAGATGGTCATCGGGTGCTACTACTATACGACCATCGATCCAAATTTTGCGGGAGTCGATGAAAAAGAGATGAAAGTTTTCACCAATACGCACGAAGCGATATTTGCCTATCAGGCAAAGAAAATCGAACTTCGTCAGCCGATCCGCGTGAAAATTGGGGAAGAGATCCTCACTACGACAGTGGGACGCGTGTTGTTTAACGAAATCCTTCCAGAAGGACTTCGATATCACAACGAGCCAGTCAAAGCAGCGACAGTCAAGTCGCTCATCACCAAGGCTCTCCGGATGTATTCCCAGGCTGAAGTGACGGTTCTTATCGATGCCATCAAAGGGATCGGATTTGAAGGTGCGACTATCTGTGGAGGTCTTTCCGTCTCGGTCTTTGACAACATCATGGTTGAGGAAAAAGGCGACATCGTCAAAGCATCTGAGGAAAAGGTGGCTGCTATCGATTCCAATTACCAGCAAGGTCTCATCACCGTAGAAGAAAAACGTCGACTCAGTAACGAAATCTGGATCGAAGTCACCGAACGCCTTGCAAACATGACCTGGGATCGCATGAAGACAGACAATCCAGTCAAAATGATCATCGACTCAGGAGGTGCTCGTGCATCCAAAGATCAGCTCAAGCAACTGTCAGCCATCAAAGGCTTGGTCGTCGATCCGATGGGTAAAATCGTCGAACTTCCAACAAAAAGTAACTATCGCGAAGGATTGTCGATTTTCGAATACGTGACATCTACCCGCGGTTCGCGAAAAGGTCTCACTGATTCGGCTCTCAAAACTGCCGACGCAGGATATCTCACACGACGCTTGGTCGATGTGGCACATGATGTCATCATCCGTATGGATGACTGCGGTACGACTGAAGGATTTGAGCTTTCACGGGGCGAAGATCGTCAGACAGCATTTACCACTCGTGTCATCGGTCGGTATTTGGCTGCTGATATCGTTGCATCAGATAAAGCGAAGACAGTCCTGATAAAAGCTGGAGAACTCGTAGACGAATCCAATGCGAAGCTCATTGATGAGCATAAGATTGATTCTGTCACGGTTCGCTCACCTATTTCTTGTCAGTCGAAGGCAGGTATCTGTGCAAAATGCTACGGCCGAGATTTCTCGACAACCAGTCTCGTTGAGATGGGTATGCCAGTCGGTGTCGTCGCAGCGCAGTCTATCGGTGAACCAGGTACACAGCTCACCATGCGGGTCCGCCATGCTGGAGGTATCGTCGGTCTAGACGTTACCCAAGGGTTGCCACGCGTTGAAGAACTGTTTGAAGGTCGGACACCACGCGTACTGTCGCCACTTGCCGAAATCGCTGGAAAAGTAGAAGTGACTGAGACGGAACAGGGCTACAAAGTCCGTGTCCGGAACACACAGCTTACACCAGTCGAAGAACGCGAGTATGTGATCCCACTGACAAGTGAACTACGAGTCAAAGAAGGGGATCTGGTAGGCGCAGGTGACCAACTATCGACCGGATACCTTGATATCAAAGAAGTGCTGACTGTTCGAGGGCTTCGTGGAGCACAAAAATATCTCATCACAGAGGTACAGCGTGTGTATGAATCCCAAGGCATCGGCATCCATGATAAACACTTTGAGGTCATCGTACGGAAAATGAGTGATAAAGTTCGTATCGATACCAATGGTGACACGATGATGTTGCCAGGGGAGCTTGTCGATCGAGCACGGTTTACCGAAGAGAATGTACGAATCCTAGCACAAGGTGGAGAACCAGCGACAGCACAGATCGTACTTCTGGGGATCACGCGCGCGTCACTCTTTACCGAATCGTGGTTGTCAGCAGCATCATTCCAAGAAACGACCAACGTTTTGACGGATGCATGTCTGGCCGGAAAAGAAGACAAGTTGCTAGGACTCAAAGAAAACGTTATAATCGGACGACTCATACCCGTAGATCCTATACGGGCACGGGTAGCCTAAAGGATAGTATGCCAACAATTAACCAACTCGTCCGGCACGGACGGACAATGCGTATCAAAAAGGTAAAAGCCACGGCACTTCGCCGGTATTTTAACGCGAAGGATCGTTTGACAAAAACGATTCCAGCGCCGTTTAAACGCGGAGTGGTCACGGTCGTCAAGACTATGACACCGAAAAAGCCAAACTCGGCTCTTCGGAAGATCGCTCGTGTCAGACTCTCCAATAAACAGGAAGTCACGGCATATATCCCAGGTATCGGACACGAACTCACCGAGCACGCTATCGTGATGGTGAGAGGAGGTCGGGTGCCAGATCTGCCGGGTGTGAAATATCATATCGTCCGCGGAAAATTCGATGCGACGGGTGTCGTCAACCGAAAACAGGGCAGAAGCCGCTACGGGGCGAAAAAAGTAGCAATCGTGCCAGGAACCGCAAAGGCGAATTAAAAAGGATAAGAACGCATATGAGATCAAAAAAAGTTACACAAGAACTCCTTCCGGCAGACCCGGTGTATGGTAATCGGCTTCTGACACGGTTTATAAACCGCGTCATGATTAGTGGAAAAAAGTCGACAGCCATGAAACAGGTCTACAGCGCCCTTGATATCATCAAGGAAAAAGGTGAGGATCCAATCAAAGTATTTGAACTGGCACTTAACACTGTCGGTCCAAAGATTGAAGTTCGGTCACGCCGCGTTGGTGGTGCCTCCTATCAGGTTCCGATGGAAGTTCGTGGCGATAGAAGAATCTCCCTTGCTATCCGTTGGATGGTGACATTTGCAAAAAAGCGCTCAAATAAAGAATTCCACACATTTGGTGATAAACTCGCCGTGGAACTTATGGAAGCATCCAAAGGTCAAGGTGAAGCGATCAAAAAACGCGATTTAGTTCACCGCATGGCCGAAGCGAACCGAGCTTTTGCACACTTTAAGTGGTAAGCCACGGTTTACCCTGTGTCATCCCCATGAAAATGGGGATCCATTTCAATTGCATCCCGAGCAAGTTTGCCCTGAGCAGCGTCGAGGGGAAGAATCTTCCTAATACATTGGTTTGTTCTAAATGAATCTGAAGAGTTATCCTCGTGCTACCGGCAAGCCAGGAAGATCGAATCTAATTCTTTATCATCCCAGCCACTCATCATTTAATGCGCTCTGTGCTATCATGCCTTCATGAATTGGTTTATTCTCACGATTATTAGTGCTGTGGCATATGCGGCAGCTGAGATTATCGGGAAATACGTCAGTGATGAAAAATCAGAGCCAGTATTTATAGGAATTATTTCCGCGATAGTGACAACAGTATTTCTTTTTATTTGGACGTTTATTGAATCTACGACACTCCCTACCACATTCCTTCCGTATATAGGACTACTAGCATCCTCGTTATTTGTGTCTGTCGGAATCATTACTTATTACTCCGGATTAAAATACTCTGATGTCTCTGAATTTGCTTTACTGAGTCGTAGTGGAAGTTTAATAATAATAGTTGGAGGATTTTTTCTGTTCGGCGAGCGGTTCAATCTGGCACAAATCATAGGTATGGTGATGGTATTGCTAGCTGTTAGTTTGCTTTCCTGGGAGGGAAAGAGGTTTCATTTTGGTAAGGGATCAAAATATGCACTTATTACTGCTTTCCTATTTGCATTGGGTGCACTATGTGATAAGGCCGTCATCTCTTATTTTTCCACGGGTATCTACACATTTTTGGTATACCTATGCACCGTTGTATGTATGATGCCATTTGCAGTTCATCAATATTCTCAACAACGACATTTACCAGGTAAAGATTCTTTAAAAAAATTAGTATTTACAGGATTGTTCTATGGTATTTCTGCGTATGGTATATATGCAGCATATAATTCAGATGGATCAGTTGGACTTATTTCACTTATCTCACAACTACAAATCCCTATAGCAGTTTTATGGGGGATTCTTATTCTAAGGGAAAGAAAACGGCTTATCACAAAATTTTCTGCTATGGGCATCATGATATTGGGCGTCATTTTATTAAAATAACATGCGGCAATTGTCATTCCCGCGAAGGCGAGAATCTATACATTTGTAGTACGTGTATTACATATAGCAGTAATTTTAAAAAGGGGAATATGGATCAAAAAGTAGTTCTCATCACTGGCGCGACATCAGGGCTTGGGCTTGCGACCGTCGCTCGATTTACTGAGGATCCAGATTGGATCATCATCGCCGGATATCGGAAAACGTCTGATACGACTGATTTGTTCTCATATGCAAAGATGCATTCATTCATCCGTCCAATGATCTTAGATGTGACGCATCCAGCTGATCAAGCGCGGGTCATCGAAAAGATTAAAAAAGACTATGGTCGGTTGGATTGTCTCGTCAACAATGCCGGATTTGGATTTATAGGGCCGATTGAAGATTTTTCCCTATCAGAGATGCATGAGCAGTTCGAGACAAACTTTTTCGGGAGTCTCACTATGACAAATGCGTCATTGCCACTTATGCGGGATTCTGGCGGTGGCCGAGTGATCATGATTAGTTCCGTAAACGGTCGGGTGACATTTCCACTATATGGGATGTACGCAGCAAGTAAGTATGCGATCGAAGCAGCTGGTGAAGCGCTTGCCATGGAGGTCGCAAAGTTTGGCATCACGGTGTCGCTCATAGAACCTGGGATGTTTCAGACAAATTTTTGGAAAAATAGACGTTCACCACTGCTGACTGATTCCAAGACCTCCGTCTACCATGATATGACCGCTCGATATTTTGAAAAGCTCAAAAAAGCAAAGCAGTCAAAGATGATGAATACTGGGATGTGTGACCCGTACAGGATTGCAGAAGCGGCATACAGCATCGCCACAGCTCCTCATCCTGGCTTTCGATATCCAGTGGGGATAGGATCACGCCTTTTTCATCTGATGGATACGATTACTCCAAAATTCATCAAATTCTTTTTCGCGCGTCGTGCGCTTGGATGGTAGAGAAGCCCATTAGATAGTGTCATCCCCGCGAAGGCGGGGATCTAAAAAAATATACGCGCTAATTAAATCATGAAATCCGTTCCATTTATCTCTAATACCCTGGATGATACCCACTGTGTGGGTGCAGTCTATCGCATGGTTCATCAGTATTATTTTCACGAGGATATCTCGTGGGATGAAATCGATCGGATCACGAGAAAAGAAAAAGGGAAAGGTATATGGACATTCCCACTTGATATTGAGTTTGTCAAAAAAGGGATAACGATTAGAAATATTGAAGATGTTGAGTATCAAAAAATATATACAGAGAAAGAAAAATATATCCAGGAACACTACGGCAAACAAAATGCAGAATACTATCTAAACCAATCCAATGTGCTTTCACTGGTAGATTTGATTCCGGAGTATTTGAAGCTCGTTGCACAGGAGACGAGAAAGGCGACGATAAGTGATATACAAGGGTACTTAGAAAAAGGATGTTTGATCGGAGCGGAAGTGGACAGTGGGCGATTAAATGACAGAGAGGTAGGACTCCTTCACTATGTACTTCTCTACGGTTTGACAACTGACGGCATCGTGCTTCATGATCCAGGATTACCTCCCCAGGCAGCACGTGTAGTTACACTCGAAAAATTTTCTACAAGCTTTTTGTACGAAGGAGCGGGATCCGCTCTTACTATATTTAGTGAGAGACTTTAAACAACCTCACCCACGAGATGTGTTGGCGCGGCCTTTAAGATGTATACCTGTATGATTGTTCCCGGTCTCCGGTTTCCATTGGTGACGCGGATGGGTAGCTCATTATCCGTCAAGCCATCTTGATGTTCGTCGGTTTTAGATTCAAGAATAAGTACAGGGACTGTTCTTCCTACTTGTGTCTGAAGAAACGTCTCGAATTTTTTTTCACTGAGTGCGATGAGTCGTGCAGAGCGTTCTTCTTTGATCTGCGCTGATGGTTCAGGGTGTCGTTTTTTTAGGAGTTCCGAAGCCGTACCTGGACGTCCTGAGTAGCGAAATATATGAAAGCGATCGATGTGGGAATCCTGAAGGAACTGGTATGTTTGTTCAAACTCCTCCTGAGTTTCACCAGGGAAACCGACGATGATATCTGTGCCGATGAAGGCATGAGGATTGATCGCTTTTATAGACGCCAACGACTCCCCGATAGTATCCACTATATACTGTCGATTCATCCGCTTGAGGACACTATTTGAACCTGATTGGAGAGGAACGTGAAAAAAAGAAGCAAACGTGGTATTTGTATGTAGAGTCCTGTAGTAGGCGAGAAATTCTGGTGTGATACTCCATGGATGGATGGATCCAAACGCCAATCTCCTCACATCTGTCTCATTTAGCACTCGGGATATGAGAGTGATAAGCGACTCCTTGGTATCTTTGCCGAAGCTCTCGGTATTGATGGCGGTAAGTGTCGCTTCAGACAAGGCAAAACCGAACGACTTGATTTCAGAAATGATCTCATCGATGGTCTTTGATTTGGGAGCACCGCGCATAAATGGCACGATGCAATACGTGCAGTACCGATGGCATCCATCTTGGATTTTTATCATCATGCGACCCGACCGCGTAAACTTATCAAATCCATTAATTGCTTTACTTGGCGTCGATGATGTATTTAGTTCTGTATTCGTACCTTTCGTATGAATCGCATCTTCAATTCGAGTCGCTTCAGGATCGAGATCCTGCATGATGTGCTGTATGTGCTCTACGATATTCGCTTTTTGTGTATTATCAAGAAGTAATGTTGCCTGTGGTAATTTTTCATCATCCCGAAGCCATCGGGTAGCTGCACACCCCGTGACGATGATTGCGGCTGTAGGATGCTTTTTTCGAAGTTGATAGATCCGCTGTCTAACTTCTCGTTCTGCTTTTCCCGTCACACAGCAAGAGTTGATGATGATGCATTCAGGATCATCGTCACTCCATACGAAACCCACGTCTGACATTTTTCGGTCCATGACAATTTTCTCAGCTTCGTTGAGTCGGCAGCCAAACGCCATGGATTGAAACTGTTTTTGCATGAACGGATTGTAACATAGCAAACGGTACATGGCCGAGTTCCCGAGGTTCAGGTACAAACCAACCCCGAGGGTTGGATAGAGCGTGAACCTCGGGAGATACGGATCTAAAAACAATGTATTACTCATGAATTTGCTGCAAGTTT
>CAZQGM010000023.1:0-11816 GCA_964592885.1 uncultured Gammaproteobacteria bacterium | reverse complement strand
GGAGAATCCACCCGGCCCCCACGCTCATCGGGATAAACTGATATCCTTCCAAAAATAAAATTGGATATACATGAAGGAACGGCGCGATGCCATACACTCCGATAAATCCTGACAAGCCCCAGGTAACCAGAAGTATGCCAGTAGTCCCAAGTGACCAAAGAAACGGGATGCTGAAGATAAATAGCGGTAACGCTGGCCCAAAACTCATCGCATATTCCCAGATCGGGAGTGGCAGGGTTTTTGTATTCCATAAGGCATACGTATTCCACGGAAATACATCACTAATGAGCATACGATGGTATAAAAGAACACCAAGACCGAAAAAAAGCGCAATAGCAAAAGCGATAAGTAATTCTAGGTCCTGACGACGCCGAGATGTGATGTACTGGATAAGAAGTACGAGACTGGTCAGTCCAACTGATAGCCCAAATGTGAGGATGGTTATGGGGCTACTAAATCCCATGATGATGACTGATAGTGCTAAGCTTCCCCATCGAAGTATCCGAGTGACGATGGTAGACGCAGGCGAAAGAAAGATAGTTCGCATGAGGAGAAGGTAGGTTACGAGAAAAAAGACTTTTGACCACAAGTGTGACGGGATATATGACCACCGGAAGATAGGATCTAGTTCCGTCCATTTGGAGAGAATCGATGGGAGGATAATTACGCCTTCTGTATAGGTCCACCATGATGAACTAAAAAAGGTAAACACAAAGACAAAAAAAAGCGACGGCATTGAAAATATCCGCTTTCCCATCTTGTCCTTCAGGCTAAAAAGGAGGATAGCGATGAGCCCTAGGATGGCACAGGCGCCAGTGATACGAGCGATAAAATACCAGTACATCGGAGCAAACCCGCCTCCGATCGGTAGAAGTCTCGCGAGGTATCCCAAAAAGAGAAATGTGGTATTGACGAGTCGTAGAGGGTATACACTTGGGGTCATCCAGGTCGTCGCACCGATATGTCCTTCCATCCCCTGCCGAATAAGCTGAAGATAGTAGTAGTAATCCGCCGGGAAATTATGGACCAAAAAAAATGTGAATCCCTGTGGGCTAGATAGTACGTACAGAAGCGTCTGACTCACGGACACGAAGACAAAAAATGCGATTGCGAGACATACGAGGATCCAGTGGCTACGCTTCATACACCTATTATGCCCCAAAGAGACCCGTATGGTACACCCACTGGAACACGTGAGGGGGGAAATCTATATTATGACTTCTTTCCAATCGCCTTCCGATAAAGAAACTTCACAAGCTCCCAGTAGGTCCCGATCATAAACATCGAGCCTTTGATAAATCCAATCGATGACGCCTCCGAAAAATATCTCGTTGGCACTGGTGTCTCGCCTATCCGAAATCCATACTCAACTGCGACTACTTCAAATTGTTGGTCAAACACAAAATCATTGGAAAATCGTCCCCACGGCACCGTCGTTAGACATTTTTTCGAATACGCTCGAAGACCCGAGAAGTGCTCAGAAAGATTGATCCCAAGGACCATGTTTTCTATGAGTGTCGTAAACCTATTGAGGTAGTATTTGACCGGTGGCATACCACCAGCAAGTGCCTCTGCTCGAGTACGGATACGTGATCCCATGACCATATCGTAACGGCCCGTGAGAATTGGCTCGCAAAGCTCCCGAAGGCGCGTCGCATCATATTGGTAATCTGGGTGAAGCATAACGACAACATCTGGATTCATTTTGAGCGCTTCCCAGTAGCAGGTCTTTTGGTTTCCGCCGTATCCGAGGTTATTTGGGTGGACAAACACAGTGAGTCCGAGTTTTTTGGCAAGTGCTACGGTATTATCTTTCGATCCATCATCGGTCAGGATGATCTTTGAGACAAATCCTTTAGGAATATCGCTAATTGTGCGCTTCAGGGTCTTCTCTGCGTTATACGCAGGCATGATGACGACGATCACTGGCTTTTTTTTTGACACGCGCCCCGCATATCCTGTCGCCGTTTGCTTGCGATAGCCGCGTTTGACGCGGTTTCTTGTTTCAGCCGCGTTTGACGCGGTTTCTTGTTTCGTGTGTATTGATTTCATGCTCCCCTTTTTCCTTGGGCAGGATGCGAAGTATGCCACTAGTGTAATTCAAAGAACCACATCTTGTCTAATCATGACATACGCGCATCTAATTCTCACGTAATACCCGTGTACATATATCCTTGTATATAGACCCATATGACATATTATGGATATAAATACAGTTCATTTGAAATATTGCTGAGTATACGCTCAACATCTCTATATCTCTGTGTAATGACCCGTTCACGCGTTCCATAAGCGCTCCCGTGTGTGATACAAATAATATGTATGAAGCGGTATGTCATCACAGTCGGACTCCTCGGTGCTATTGCATTCATTCTTCTTCTGCGCATACACCTTGGAATCGTACGTTTTTTTGACCCAGACGAATTTGCGCATATCCACTGGACATGGCTTATCGCAAGCGGCCATGCACCGTATCGAGATTTCTTTTTTTACATCCTCCCGCTGTTTCAATGGCTACTGGTACCAATCTTTCTTTTGGCCCCGAGTGTGAAACTCATCATAGCGACGCGCATGGTCGCGTTTGTGATCTACGTCATACTTCTCTACGTCGTCTATCGCATCACCAAACAGATCACAAATCGCACTGATACGAGCCTTCTTGCGATGATTCTCTTTGCTGGGTTTCCTATGACGATCGACAAAACGATCGATGTACGGCCAGATACACTCATGACGCTTTTATACTTTTTTGGTGCCTCACGGCTACTTCGGAGAAATCCCCAAGCCGCGAAAGAAAATGCAGCAGATGCTGATCTATTTTTTGCTTCGATCGTTATTTCCCTATCAATTTTGGTCATGATGAAAATCGTATTTGCTATCCCAGCGATCATATTTTTATACATCATGAAGCTCATCGATACAAAAGGAAAAGGGCTCATATTTGTCATCCTTGGGGGGCTTGCACCGATACTCATCGTGGTAAGCATTCTGGCGCATGACAATCTTATTCCCCTTGCGTACCGCGCACTGACAGTTGATGCGTGGATCGTAAATAATGGGAAACAACCATTTTCGCTAATCGCTACGCTCTCTCCATGGCCACTTGTGTACGTGGAGCAAGCCGGGGTATCACTCCCATGGGTCATAAATACGATCATATGGGGACTCATGCTCATCGGACTTATCTTCCTTACGCTAAAAAAACGTGTGCCAGGAATTTTTTCACTCCTGTTTCTTGTTTCATCAGTCGCGTTTCTTATCAAATTCCCAGTACCGTATGTTCAATATTTCGTCCCAGTCTCCGTCATCGCAGCGCTCTTGGGCGCATATGGACTCACGAGTATCGGAGATGGCGCTGACCTCCTCATCGGCTCTATAGCAAAAAGGCTTCATATCCGCTATGTGGTCCCCGTAGGAGGCATCATACTGCTTATAGCAGCAGGTGTAGTCTCATATTCGATGTATGTGCAATATACCGATCGCTTGGGGTCCCAAAAAGCACGTGAAGAGCAACAAACAGTCATATCAGACATCCTCAAAATCACAAAGCCTGATGAGCCAGTCTATGATATGAACGGATCATTTGTCTTTCGGCCTGATGGCTATTACATCTGTTGTCATCCATACAATGAATTTCTCCACCGATTTACCCGGCATATTGGATCACTTAAAGACTCACTTATAAAAACCAAGACAAAATTTCTCGTCATGGACCAAAAGGGATACGTATTTTGGTATCCCTACCCATCGGATTTAGCATTTATGACTGCTAGCTACACGCGCTCCAATTATCCGAAAATCTATGTGGCCGGCGTATCCTACAGATGCAAGGATCGGATATGTGACCAACTATCTGCTGGTGATGAACCCATAGCACTCCGTTCATCGGTCATTACCCTGCCATTTACTGAAACGTATCGTTTGACGACAGAACCACCTGGGCAGTTTGTTATTGTAGGACGACTACGCATCGCCGATGGCGAAACGGCTCCGTTCACGACTACCACGTATCATTTTGATGTACCACCAGACCTCACCGGATTTTCTCTCAAACTGGATAGGTGAAAAAGGTACGAGCATTCCCTCCATCAGTCTTCCGTCCTCCCCCCCACGTCGCCTCGCCGAAACCTTGGTGTAGGCGGGTCTTCCTCTCTCCCTATCTCCACATCTCTTTATCTGTCTTCTGTCTTCCGTCCTCCCCCCCATCTCCCAATCTATCCTCTCCCCATCTATCTCCTGCCCGCCATCGCCTTACGGCTCAGTCTGTGGCAGGCGGGTCTCCACCCCTTGTCTGAGATACCAGAAATTGGTACGCTAATCCACACATTGCATACACTCGAATACACAATATTTTCCCATACGTAACAAACACACGGTATGCCACCACTTGAACCATCGGAATCATCACTGACACCAAAGCAACTGGAGTCACTTTTATTTGCGTCACTACTGACTATCACGCTTTTTCTTGCCACATTCGTCCTTTATGAATTTACCAAGCCGCGCGGCGGACAGGTGATCCTTCCTGGTGGCGTGACATATCTGGGACCTGAAAAAACTGGAAACCAACCTGCCGCGACTCCTACAGCCCCGATCAAGCTGAGCGCTCCAAACGATGCGATATGGAAAATGATATCGCTTAAAAATGACCCCGTAACTGTGTCATATCCAGACACCGTCACACTTGTGGCATACCCAAATTCCGCGACACAGACGCTCGTCATTCGCCTTGGAGGATCCAATCCAACAGAGTATATGTTCCTCACTATCCTTGATCTAAACAAGGGCCTATTTGTGCCCTACAAAGAGAAATCAAAAAAAGAGCTCGTGGAAAAATTTCATACCCTGACCATGGGACTTAAGAGCGTGACAAATGTCCGAACGTTTACCAATATCGGCGGACTTGTCGGATACCGAGCACGAGTAGAAGCGTTAAATGGTACCGTAACTGATGAAGTTTTTTTTGAGGCGCCAAAAAATACGAATCGAATGATTCGTCTGACAAATTCTATTCTCGATCCGGCACTATATGATCGTATGATCGATAGCGTCAGATGGGGAACGAAATAGTTAAAAATTAATAATTACGAATTAAGAATTACGGTAATTTGGTGAATAAGTATGTCTCGCGTAAACGCACCAACACTAGATAAGGAAAATTCAGAGAAGGGTCACTCCCTCCCCCGCTTTCTCGTGCCGATGCTCATCCTCATCGGGCTCCTTTTGCGGCTTCTGGTCACTCCAAATCCAGGATTTGAAGCGGATATCACGTTCTGGAAATCCTGGGGGCTGGCACCGTTTGACCACGGAATTGTGTGGAGTATGTATAACACAAATAATAACTACCCTACCCCATTTGCATACATGCTCTGGGCACTGACGACTGGATATTCATTTTTCCTCGATCCTCACGTGTTTAATCAATACTGGACAGACACAAACGTCGTATTTCTGTTTTTTGCCAAACTTCCGTCGATTCTTGCAGATATGGGTATCGTCGGACTCATCCTATGGATCGGGAAAACCCCCAAACGGTTTGGGTTCCCGGGATTACCCAGCAATTTTTATGTCCTCATTGCGATGCTCTACCTTTTCTCGCCTCTTTCCATTCTCGATGGGGCCCTCTGGGGTCAAGTCGATTCACTCGGCGTCGTGATATATCTTGCGGCCTGTATGCTTGCATTCCGTAAAAAGCCGTTCTTAGCAGGACTCGTCTACATGCTTGGACTCATGACGAAGCTCCAAAACATGATCTATGGACCGCTCCTTTTTCTATTTATCTGGCAGGATATGGGCTTTACTGGGCTCGTAAAAGCAGCCGCCGGAGCTGTGTTTTCATTCATCGGACTCAATATCGAGTTTCTCGCGGCTCGAAAAACTGAAAAAATCTGGGGCGCGCTCACTGACAACTATGACTATTTTCCACTCTTGTCTCTGAACGCGTATAACCTCTGGTGGATCGTGGCCAAAGGCGATGGGATGCATGTATCGGATAAACTCAGTAGCATCGGCATGCTGACAGCCAAAACGACGGGTCTATACCTCTTTATCGCCGGATACCTCCTGTCAGTGCTCACGATGGCGAAAAACACCCTTCTGTCCATGTGGCAAAACAAAATAGTCGGCGTAGACGAGCCAGATACGGTGCGTGAAGAACGCATCGGAAATTTTATGGTGGCACTCGTGATCGCAGCCGCCGCATTTTTCCTATTTCAAACAGAAAGCCACGACCGGTATGCCTTCCCTATCAGCATTTTTTATCTCACGATGATGCCATTTGTAGTGGGTGACGCACTTACCGAAAAATTAAAAGGTGTCTGGTGGAAGACATCGGTATTTCGATATATGCTCGTTGGATACATCATTTTTACGGTCGTCTATTTTCTCAATCTTCACACCGCCCTTATCGATAACTATCCACAAAATGGGATTTCATGGCTCCTTTTCCTCAAGCCTCCTACATATACTATCCCCCTTGCCATCATCCAACTGATCCTGTTTACGGGATTTATCATCGGTATCAAAAACCGCATATGGCTCTCATCTATTCTGTCTTCAGTCGTCTGTTTTCTCGTCCTTATCATCATCGGCAACCTCCCCCTTATCACAAAAAAACCCGTTTTACTATCAAAACTCACCCCATTTATATCCATGCAGGATTTTGGGAGGCGTGTCGAGGATATGCCAGTCAACGCATCTGGTGGAAGCAAAACATGGGACCGACTATCAGTTCAGTACCTGTTTTACCGATATGGAATCGGTACACACGCCAAAAGCTATATCGCGTATGATATTAATGGTAATTTCTCAAAATTCACAACCGACGTCGGGATCGATACGGAAGCGGGAGGAAAAGGAAGTGCTGTCTTTGAAATTTATGGTGACGATAAGCTTCTATATCGATCAGATACTGTGAAGCGATATGAATTTCCGAGACATGCAGATGTCAATGTCAAAGGAGTCAAAAAACTCGGGCTCGTCGTTCAGGATGCCGGAGATGGGATCGATGATGATCACGCTGACTGGCTCAATGCCACGCTCTGGCCGTAAAGATAGACCCGCCTACGCCACACACCAGATGGTACATGGCTTCGGCGAGGCAAGGTAAGGGAGAAAATAGATAGGGAGATTGGGAGTAAAAAAATCGCGGTGAGCATAATCTTTTTGAAGATTCCATATCGAGCGAGGAAGTGTTTAGTGACAAGTTGATGCTATTTCGCTAAAGAGTCTGGAAGCAAAAAAAGATTGTGCGAACAAAGCGATCGCATGGTAAAACAATGAAAAAAATAGAAACAATCATCGGCATCGCACTACTACTCGGCGCACTGGTGTTTAACCTGTGGCTATATCGTGAAGAACCGACCTCGACGGTCGATCCCAATGACAATGCATTTCAATTTGGCTTAGTTGAGCGGACAAACCAGATGTGGGACTATGCCAACGCCACCTGTGGTGGTAAATCAGAAATCCCAAATCCGAAATCTAAAACAGATGCGGATTCATCTGTTTCGAGTTTCAAATTTCGTGCTTCTGACTTTACTCAGCCTCCCCTTCCTCTCCACCTTCGAATCCCGGGACTCTGTCAACTTGCGATACTCACAGATCACTGGGTCCCAAATTGGGCTGGAGGATATAACCTTCCCTACTATTACTCGCATATTCCACAAATCATGATCGTTGGCTCGTACCGCCTGATTTCATCGGTAATTTCGAATTTCGAATTTCGAATTTCGAATTTCACTCTTTTCACCTACTATCACTACATCATCTATATACTACTTGCGCTCATCCCACTCCCGGTATTCCTGGGGCTCCGGATTCTCGGCGTATCGTGGCTCACCGCGGGCATCGGAGCGCTCCTTGCGTCACATATATCGACTGATGGACTCTACGGACTCGACCAATCATCGTATCTCTGGCGTGGTTGGGGGCTCTCATCACAGCTATTTGCCGCCGTTCCACTCCCTCTCGCCCTTGCGTACAGTATGAAGTTTCTTTCAAGAGCTGAAAGTACAACGGCACTCATAGAGATGAGAAAAAAAATCCAGCTCCTTGCAAAATCATTCGTCGATCGAAATCCGTCCTCTGTTTTTCCGTTTACCCTGAGTCTATCGAAGGGTCATCTGTCTTCTTTCATTCCAGACTCAAAGACATATCTTTTTGCGATCCTTTTCCTCATCATCACGATATCCGGACATTTAGGTATCGGCATGATGACACTCATCACGATTGGAATTGCAGGACTGTCGCCTGCTATTGTGGGTTTTTTGAGGCGCGATACACGCCGTGATATTACGGCTGCAGTAGTACGTGGACTAACGGGTGTCGCGTTTCTTGCAGTACCGTCACTCCTGGCATTATCATACTGGATCATCCCCACGCTCCTTGGAAATAACTACCACAACATCTCATTTTGGGATCCAGTGTGGAAATTTGACTCGTACGGCATAAAAGAAGTGTTCATCAATCTTGGAAATGGAGCGTTATTTGATTTCGAGCGCATGCCGCTATACACACTACTCGTCCTGATCGGCGCATTCGGGACGATGATGATGCAGAAAAAAAACGAAATACAAAGCACGAAGAGCGAAACAAAACCTGTTTCGGATTTCGAATTTCGGATTTCGAGTTTCCAATCAACCTCTCCCCTCGGTCTTCTCTTCTTTATCTGGCTTATTCTCTATTTCGGTCGTACGACATGGGGTGGACTCATCGACCTTATCCCAGGCATGACAGAATTCCATATATCACGGTTTATCGTCATGATCCATATCTTGGGCATGTTCCTTGCTCCCATCGGTATTTCGGTCATCGTCACCAACGCCTCTACCATGGTCATACGTCTCATTAACTTCATTCGTACACTCGGGCATCACGATGATATGAGGTCTCTTTCTGGCTCTATCCAAAGACTGATACCCTACGCCGTATACCTCGTATTTCTCCTCATCATCATTCCCCCCATATACCAGCAAACGATCAAATATGCATCATGGAATGATGTCCTCATCCGCCAGTCGATCGGCAATGAAAAAAAGGTGAAACCAAACGTGGATCTTCTGTTTGCAGAGCTTAGTAGACTTCCACCAGGACGTGCGTTCATCGGCCGCGGTGGTGGCTGGGGCAAAAACTTTCGTGTCGCAGAGACGCCCATGTACATGTATATGTCGACCTATGGAGTTCCCACAATTGCATGGCTTCCAGAAACGTGGTCCATGAATTCAGATACCGAACAGTATTTTTCAGAAGATAATGCATCACACTACGAGCTGTATGGTCTTCGATATGTGATCGCCCCTGTAGACCAGAAGCCCCAGACATTCTGGAAACTCTACAAAGAGAACCCCTTCTGGAAACTGTACATCGTAGACGCTCCCATCGCCTCTCCTGTCATCCCCGCGAAGGCGGGGATCCAGTCGTCCGTCATCAGTCCTCCATCTTCTCCCGATCTCTCTATCGCGTCTTCATCGCCGACGTATATCGGTGTGGGCACCTCCCCCACGATCGTTGAGTCAACAAAAACTGATTTCATCAATCTCGTCCATTTCTGGATTCAATCTGAGTACCCAGGGAAAGGCGTCTACCCCACACTTACCTATAGCCACGCAGATATTTTTGATAGTAGACCAGCATTTTCCATGATTGATGAGGCGACCTACCGTCTTCGTGATGGGACTATCCATTCACTCGTCAAAGAAATTCCGAAGTATACGATCAAAAACACACCCATGACTGTCGCAAGTGAAGCATCAGTCTCTGAAACCGTCTTCTCGGGATCTGTAACGGTCACGGAGGAGTGTGGAACCTGTATTGCGTTCCTACGCCAAACGTACCATCCATCATGGAAAGCATGGGTCGATGGCAAAGAAGTGAAACCCTTTATCGTATTTCCATTTTTTACAGCAGTGTGGCTTCAGACACCGGGGACTCATTCGGTCGTATTTCGCTACGAACCATCAGTCACGAAAGTCACACTCCTTGTGCTTGGGCTAGGCATCCTTGCCGGCCTCGCATACCTACTCTTAAGAAAGAAATAGTCCGTCTCTTTTCCCGTTCATGTGTCTCCTTCGCCCGCCATAGCTTTGGCGACGGCGGGTCACGTGTCTCTCACGTGTCTCTCACGTGTCTCTCATGTGTCTTTCATGTGTCCCTCTCACGTGTTCTTCACGTGTTCTTCACGTGTCTCTCATGTGTTCAGACTCTTGACACTCACACGATTCTCCTCCAAACTGGATATATATGAAAAAGAAGGTCGTAAAGGTGGTTGCAAAAAAATCCATCAAAAAACCGGTTAAAAAAGCTGCCCCGGCACGTACTGCAGCACCAAAATCAGAGAAGAAAAGCTTTCTTGTCCTTCTCAAAAGTTGGATGTTCGTCGTGATGTTTGCCCTCATGCTTGGTATGGGCGCGATCGTCGGCACGTTTCTCCAGACACAGATGGATGCTGCTACCCCAACGGTTGCTGGCGCATCAATTGAGCTCGGAGAATAACGTTCCCAAATCTTCGTTTTTTTAAGCGTCTACGCGTATACTTGTCGGTGTTGCTGTGCCCTTTCATATACACAAAGAGTGGATTTTTTGTGTGTGTGGTGAGATACCCATTCGAGATAGACTGCTATAGCAGCCTCTATAAATTCAAGGCTTAGCCTTGAACACCAGGTGGCTATGTGTAAAAATCGCTCCCCTGCTAGAAATACTTCGTGATCTCATTTATAATAGGTGAATCTTACGCCATTTTTATTGAATACAAAATAAAAATGGCTTAGATTGACGAATACTCGGAGCCAAGTCTACTTGGCGAAGGGCATAGGCGGACGGTGGTTCATACAATTGTTAATTCGTAATTAATAATTCGTAATTGGTTTTGTGTGCGGGCTCGTAGTACACCGGTAGTACGGATCCATGGCATGGATTAGAAAGGGGTCCGATTCCCCTCGAGTCCACAAGTACTTTTTTTATCATCCCCGCGTAGGCGGGGATCTATTTTTTGAGTGTTTTAATTTGTTTGGAATTTGAGATTTGGGATTTGGAATTTTCTTAACACGGGCCTGTAGCACAGTTGGCTGCGTCCTCCGAAGCGTTTTGCAAAGGAGGATAATGCGAGACGTCATACGTCTCAGTCGCGTTTGACGCGACGCTGCTTATAATGAAGTTGAGGGCCGTTAGTACAGTGGTAATACACCGCATTCGCATTGCGGATACGGGGGTTCGATTCCCCCACGGTCCACCATAATAGTTCGCATTGCGTAAGATCAGGGGTTCGACTCCCCTCAGGTCCACTCTTCATGAGTTTACACTGAGTAAACCCGAAGTGTTCAGAGTAAACTTTTTTTAAAAGAAGTTTACCTTGGGCCAGCTTGCTCTGAGGAGAGTGGAAGGGACTCCTATTTTTTGGTCCGCTATACCTCGCCATAATATACCCCATGTGGCGCATAGCAAATACAAGTCATTATTCGTTCTCTCTCTTTCTGGCTGTTCCTCTACGGGGATTATAAGATCTACCAATCGGCTCTCCCCTCTATTCCTTCCTATGATCTGCACGTATTCCCTATACGTCCAATGGTTCTTGACGCATCGGAACACCAATGGCGACTAGCTTCTTAACCATAGGCTATTCTCGCATATATTTGTCATGCATGTATGACAAATATATAGCATAAATATACTTCGAGGTATAAATATGGACTTTCTTCAAGCTAGGTTCTTCTTTTTATCCGACGAATGGATGTGAATATATATATTTTTTTCATCACTGATACTTGACAAATATCTAGACTTATAGTATATTCCTTCCATTAGCGTGACAGCTGAACTAT
>CAZQGM010000022.1:0-12307 GCA_964592885.1 uncultured Gammaproteobacteria bacterium | reverse complement strand
AATAAGTATAAAACTGCATCTTCTTCAATATTTTTTACAAAAGGCATACCCTTTTCTAGTAGTTGAGATACCGCTTTGAACGTCCATGGATGTGGTGCCCGAAGTTCAAATTCTTCAACTAATGCTTTTGTTTTTGGGTGCTGTAATTCAGGCGGTTGTACGTCTCCAATATATGTTCGCTCCATGTCATTTTTTTGATGTAACGATCTCGATTCTAGAAGACGGAGCATTGTCTTATACTCCGGCGGGACATGGATAAGGCGACGCGCATTTTCTATTCGTCGAGGATTAACTCCTTGAAGATCATGTCTCGCGATGAGTCTGCTCACCGGGCGCTCTGCTAACATCCAATCGAGTTTTCTTCGCCTGCTCTCCCAGGTCTGTTCATCTATGGCCAAAAGCGAATGAAGCTGTATGGTATGCAAAGCACTGATGTCCCCGATATAGGCACCTTGGAAAAGGTATTGTAGTTGATCGATATCAACGGCATTTGTCTTTGTATCGATAAATATCACGGTCGGACTGCGATCTCGCTCTAATTCATCTGGAAAATTTTCGTACACAAATTGACGTATTTCTCCTGCTGATATGGATCCCGATTTGATCAGCACTACAAAATCAAAATCACTGTCAGGCAGTCGGTATCCTTCACCAAGACTGCCGAATAGTACGACGCCGATAAAGTCATCTTTATAGCGCTCACGAAATTTACTCGTCAAAGCTCCAAATTGATTTAACGCGTGAATAGTTTCCGAGGTGTCAAGGGATGCTAAAAATGATTTTTGCTTCCATAAGAGTCTACTCCGGTAATCTGCCAATGGGATAGGAGTACCGATAATTTCTTTTTGTACTACTCGAGAATCATATACAGCTCTCTTTTTTCGTTGATCAATGACGTCTTGGACAAACGAAGCTAAATCACCTTCTTCTATCGACATGATCCCTGTTAAGAATTCGTCAATCCGGGCATCATCATATTTGGAAATTATACTTATAATTCTTCTATAAAAATTACCGTTTTTTGTTCTATCTGAACCAAAATCTGAAACCCAGATTTTCTGTAAGCGAGGAAATGCTTCATCAAAGGATTTATTCTCTAGTGCCTGTATCGCTTGGTATTTCACCTCATCATCTTGATCGTTTAGTAATTGATCAATGAACGGCAGAGCAGTATCATCTAACCTCCGAAATAACTGTGCAGCACATATGCGTCCAGCCACATCACCCTCTCGGGCTAACTTCGATAATATCGCAATATTTTCGTTTAAGATTGCGGGGTCTGCTTTCTCGAGCAGTAGTTCAGTTGCTATCTCGACAACGACATGGTCTTTGCTAAAGGCAAATCCTATCAGTTCCAGTTGTTTTTCTTCTGATAGTGGCCCATCAGTAAAAACACAGTCACGTAGCGATTCTCTTTCCATGCTGAGTGGAAACTGAAACGTTTCTGCTGGATAGACGCGCAATTCATGAATTTGTTCACGAAGGCCTTTTTCAAACGTAGACATTGAATAGATTTTCCGGCAGTGTTTTTCCTAAAAATATCAGTCAAGTGAATATAATCCCAGAATTGTACTGGTAGACCGATAATCCCGTCAACTTTCGGTATGATACGAGTAGAGCAATCACAATTTCTTATGGAGACGCTTCTCAAAGATGTTCACGCTTGAATCTTTTTCATCATCTCAAGTAATTTAGTGGTAATGTTCCAATTGCGGATGGTCATGGATTCGTGCTGAAGATAATTTCAAGCATCTTCACGCTTGATATGCACAGATATGAGTTTCTGACCGTTTTAAGTTCATTTCCGAGGTGAGCTTTCTGCCATAAATCTCTGTCAATTATTCTTACTCCTCCTGTCGTAAGGGTACGGACTTGTACAACTTTGGTTCAAAAATATGGAAGTACTATAATACAGCTATGAATATACATATTTTGATGCACGAAAGTTTTGAGGCACCCGGAGCCATACAGTCGTGGGGAGAAAAACACGGACATACACTTTCATATACTCGTTTTTATCAAAATGACAAACTTCCAGATACTGTCGATGCCATAGACTATTTAATAGTCATGGGCGGCCCACAATGTCCCGCGACGACCGAATCTGAATGTCCGCATTTTCATGCGACTGAAGAAATTGCGTTTATCAAAAGGGCTATTTCTGAGGATAAATTGCTCTTAGGTGTCTGCCTTGGTGCGCAGCTTATCGGAGAAGCGTTAGGGGCCAAATTTGACCATAGTCCAAATCGGGAAATCGGTGTATTCGATCTCACACTCACTCCTGATGGGAAAAAAGACCCGATCTTTTCAACATTTCCTGATGTATTCCCGGTAGGTCACTGGCATGGAGATATGCCTGGTTTAACACCAACGACCGCCATAGTAGCCTCCAGCGAGGGGTGCCCGAGACAGATAGTCCGATATTCACCGAAAGTGTATGGTTTTCAATGTCATTTTGAATTTACGCGAGAATCAATCAACGGCATGATAGATAATTGTAGCGATGAATTAGAGCGATATAAATCTTTACCGTATATCGAAAATGCAGAAACACTCAGAGCGCATGAATATACACCAATAAATACCCGGCTCTTTCTTTTCTTAGACTATATGCAATCATTGCACGAGAAGGAAAACACGAGGAAATAGTATGTTGGAATTTATCCCAAAAACAGATCAGTTTATCTGCGTCGTAAATAAAAAGATTGATGCACCGAAGTTACTCAATGCACTAGGCCACATGACGGCAGGCTTAGTGTATCAACATAGGGACAATTTCGCCCCCATGCGGTTTAGAAACTTCGTCGATAAATCAAAATCTATTCATCATGCAACTTCTGAAAATGCCTATATCGTCTTACGGGCGGATAACAGCAATCAACTCCGCACGCTACGAAACAAGCTCATCGAGTTACATATCCCATTTACGGATTTTACGAGTGTCATGGTACCCGGAGATTATGTCACTCAACAGGAAGAATTCGACAAAACTCCAGAAGAAAATTTAGAATATTTCGGTATCTGCTTTTTCATGAATAAAGAGAAATCTAGAGAACTCACAAAAAAATTCTCTCTCTACCTGGGTTAATGAATAGTTTTCTATTAGCCCCTTGTTGGAATATTTTTCATCATCTCAAGTAATTTAGTGGTAGTGTTCCAATTGCGGATGGTCATAGATTTATATAATGGCGAACTCATGACATCTTTCAACCGACTCTTTGTCCGCTCCGCCCCGAGACGCTCCAAATAGATCACGCTCTCCCCTTCCCAGACAGTATCAACGCCGGTTCGGGGACGGAAGATACTCATCGCTTCAGCAGTAGTAATTCCAATAAGAAATATGACGTCGCTATAGTATGTATCCGGCTGGTCTCCAAATCCCGACGGCTTACTCTGCACGACCTTCTGGAGCTCGTCTTTCGTCAGCACGAGAATTTTGATGACTGTGCTATCGAGTGTGAATTTCTTTGGTAGCGTTTCTTCGACAATTTTCGTGAGTGCCTTGGCTGAACGATCGGACTGCACGATCACATTACCACTCTGGATGTAGGGCGTGACATTTGTACAGCCCAACTCTTCGAGACACACCTTAAGCTTCGCCATGGGGATGGTATTTTTCCCACCGACATTTATGCCACGAAGTAAGATGAGATAGGTATGCATATACGTTGATTATTGTAAGAGTCTCGTTTTGTGAGTTGGCATTTTTAGTACCATTTTTTATCACCAATATAACCCCACGCATCAATGGCGTCATCATACAGTTCAACTACGTCCAAATTAGGTCGATCGGGAAACTTTCTCGCACCACGGATTATTTTTCCGTTCTGAAGTGCTTGTTTTAGTTCGGCGTATTGAGTTGGCTCTAAGTAAAAATCTACATCACCTACGTGATATTTCTCCGGGTCTGGCTTTCGGATGTAGAGGTATTTGTAGGTAGCTTCTGGAACTTCACCTTTTGCAGGAATGACGATGGGTTTGTGGAGAAGAAAGTATTTCCCATAGACGTTTTGGGATAGATCCGTTAATTCCGCCTGCAATTTTTTGAGAAACTCGTATTCTTCGTCATAATGACTAAAGACCCCGATATTTCCGGCGACCGGCAAGTATCTGCCCATCGATTGCATACAGAGAGTGTGACACGCGAAGTGAATATACGTAATTGCGTTCATCAACTCTGATTCGTCTCGTATCGGGCTAAATCGGAAGGGTGTCATCGTGATGTGATTATATCTTAAAGATATTCAGATTCTATACATTGGAGTGATTTCTTCTATCTGAATAAAAGCATTCCCAGACTCACTGTTCCCAAAAGTGTCCATACAATAACCGGTAGAGATCCTAAAATAGCCATGGGTTTATTGAGTCGATAGAGGAGGAGAGATTTTGTCGAAAAAAATCCGTAAAAGATGATAGGAAGCAGATATAGAACGCTAAAGCTGACCTCCTTTGTACTAGGAAAAACGTACCAGAGTAATGAGGGGACAAGTCCAACCATATACCACCCGATAAAGTTCTGAACCGGAATGCCGAAGTACCTACCTTTTTTTCCCCACTCCCACATATTATTGATATTCACCGAGACCGGATCAAGTATCAGGTCCACCGATACGAGGATGAGAGGTGTGAGAAATACGCCGACTATATGGGGAATCCTAAATGCTTCAAGTATGAGCATAGCCAGACAAAACGACAGATACTTAAATATCACCCATGCAAACGTCACTTCAATGGGATACACACCAAAAAGCCATATCTTCGATGGGAAATACATAGAATTATGGTGGTATCTATATGCAACGCCGAAACACCGAATACTCGTCTTCAAACTGACTACTTCTGCGATGGTACTAACGATGTAGGTCAAAAGAAGAAGGTACAGTATGGGCGTGCCAAATAGGTAGACCCCATGTATGCCGATGGCGACTAACGCCGCAATTTCAAAATAGATAAATGTGTCTTTTCCACGAAGAAAAACGAGCGGAAATATCGATAAAAGACCAATGATGAGTTCGTACGGACTTGTCACTGGATTATATGGTATCAAATTCATAGGAACGTTTCTAATTCGCCATATATTGATAAAATTACCCTCCAATCCAGATCCCACCTCGGAGGTGGGCTTTCTTACCACCGTTCACCGAAGAGATATTCCGACTTATTGCTTGGCGATAAAATGGTAAAATAGTATTCATGATCATTCGTGAAGTCACTCCATCAGATATTCCCTCTTTAGCAAAATTGGCACAAAAAACCTATGCTGATACGTTTGGTTTGACGATGTCCATAGAAGAACTTCTAGATGCGCTAAAAACAAGGTCAGAGGATTATTTTCGTTCAGTTATGGGTAAAGATACGATACTTGTTGCTGAAGATGGAGATACCGTGATCGGTTTCATACAATTTGGGCAAGTCACATATGATTCAATTCAAACGACAAAAAATGATATAGAGTTACATAAGATTTACGTTGAAACGAGTTATCAAGGAAAAGGTATCGGCAAAAAACTTATGGAAACCATGTTTACCCACAATCGTTTAATAAACATAGAAAATGTCTATTTAGATGTGTTCGAAAAAAATGAAAAAGCTATCAGGTTGTATGAGGCGTTTGGATTTCAAGTGATTGGAAAGATACCATTTAAGGTCAAAGAGGAAATACTCGGGTATGACTTGTTAATGAAACGGAAAAACACTGTTCAACCAAGTAAGTCCCAATGATCTAGTGCTGGGTAATACGAATTTTCGCGTTATCCGAATCAGCAACAATACTCACTTCCCCGCCAACAGGAAACGTGATTTTCGGATCACTATGACCAAAGTCGACATTTGCGATAACAGGAACTCCAGCTAGTTCTTTCTTGGTTGTGATAATTTTAACGAGCATCTCATCGCTCATTTTACTTGCCTTCTGGAATCGTCCGATCACTATCCCTTTCACTCCGGAAAAGCTGGGTTGATGGATAAGCGACTGTAGATCCCGATCAAAATTTTGAGGATTCGTTTCGTAATCATCTTCTATAAACAATATAGAGCAAGAAAGATCAGGAAAATATTCTGTCCCCTGAAGTAAGTTCAGTGTACAGAGATTTCCGCCAAGAATGGTCCCCTCTCCTTTTCCTTCAGTAATGACGAGCCATCCAGGATTATTGATGAGCGTTCTGTCATGTTGATTGATATACCACACATCATCGCTCCAACTCTCGCTTGGCTGAATCTCAAATGACTCATCGGTAAGCAAGCACTTTTTGAAATAGTCGAGTGTGTAGTCTACATAGAGCTCCTGACAGAGATTTGCATAATTTGGACCGGAATATGTGACCAGTCCGGTTTTTGAGTAGATAGCGTTATTCAAGGCGGTAATATCTGAAAACCCACAAAATATCTTTGGGTTATTTTGTACGAGATTCCAATCGATGAACCTCAGAAGTTGATTGCTATTAAATCCGCCAATAGCAGGGATGATGGCTTTGACGTTTTTATCACCAAATGCTTCGTGAAGATCCTCTACTCTCGCTTGGATCGATGTCGAAGTAAACTCATCCATTTCTTCGCCATGTTCTCCGAAGGTGAGTGTTAATCCCATTTCATCAAACCGCTTCTGTGCGATCGCTCTATTTTCCTTCGAGACGATTGCAAGCGATCGTGATGGCGCGATAACACGCACCTCATCCCCTACTATTAACTTTTTTGGAAATATCTTTTTCATACTAGATAGTATATTGCACCACGGGTGGGTAATGTATATTACCGGAAGAAAAGCATCCCCAGACTCACCAGTCCTAGAACGGTCCACGTGATCATAGGCAGTGAGCCAAGGATAGCCATGGGTTTATTGAGGGGATACAGGAGTCTCGCTTTGGTCGCAAAGAATCCATAAAAAATGATGGGAAGGAGGTATAGGAGACTAAAGGAGATCTTAGTAGTACTCGGAATAATGTACCAGAGCGATGAGGCGACGAGCCCAACCATATACCACCCGATAAAGTTCTGAATTGGAATACCGAAATATCGACCTTTTGCTCCCCACTCCCACATTCTATTGATATTTACCGAGATAGGATCGAGGACTAGATCGACAGATACAAGAATAAGTGGTGTGAGAAATACGCCGATTATAGAAGGGAGGCTAAACGCTTCAATGATGAGCATGGCCAAACAAAACGACAGATACTTAAATATCACCCATGCAAGTGTGACTTCAATCGGATACACACCAAAGAGCCAGATGTTGGATGGGAAGTACACCGAATTATGATGATACCGATACGGAACGCCGAAAAAGTTGATACGAGTTTTGAGACTGACTACTTCGGCAATCGTGCTGATGATATAGGTCAAGATAAGAAGGTACAGTATTGGGGCACCAAAAAGATATACTCCGTGTATCCCGATAGCGACGAGGGCCGCTATCTCAAAATAGAGAAACGTATCTTTCCCACGGAGAAACAGAAGTGGGAACACCGACAAAAGAACAATAATGAGTTCGTAAGGGCTGATCACTACTATGTATGATATCAAATGCCCGTTTGGATATACTCTTTCGTCTAGTTTCTCTATAAACGTGGGTGCTGAAGTTTCGTGGTTAGATTGTATTAGGAAACTCTATCGCCCACTCCGCACACGCTTCGTGGCATTTCTCTTATCACTCACTATCGTGCCATCAGCAAGCGTGATGATTCTTGTGGCTAATTTTGCATATTCTTCCTCGTGCGTCACCATGATGATGGTTTGACCCAATCTATGAAGTTCTAGAAATAGATCTAATACTTGTTTTGATGTCGCCGTATCGAGGTTGGCTGTCGGTTCATCTGCATAGAGAACTTTCGGGGAGTGCGCGATAGCCCGTGCGATACTGACCCGTTGCTGCTGTCCCCCTGATAACTGACTTGGGAGGTTGTTTATCCGATCACCAAGTCCTACTTTTGTGAGCACTTCCGTCGAAACACGAATCGATTCTTTTTCTGATAGTCCTCGCATCATGCTCGGGGTCATGACATTTTCTAGAGCGGTAAGGGACGGTATAAGTGCGTATTCCTGAAATACATACCCAAGATCATGCAACCGATAGTCAACTCGTGCTTCTTCGGAAAACGTTTTCGTCTGTTTTCCATCTATGATGATATCTCCACTCGTCGGAACATCAAGCAAACTCATTTGGTATAAAAGTGTGCTTTTTCCCGACCCAGATTTTCCGACTATCGCGACAAACTCACCTTTTGTGATTTTGAAGTTGAGATTTTTAAGCACGGTCAATTCCGTGGATCCGGTTTTGTATGTTTTAGTGAGATTTTGTACCGTTATCATGAGTTACCTTCCTAAGATCGCATCAAGTGTCCGCTGTTTCACGACAATCCGTGCGGGTATATATCCAGCGACGACAGTAGCAACAAGCAAAATCAATACACGAGTGAGAACGCTTGGTATATCAGCAACAAATATTCCATCTGAAAATGGA
Organism: uncultured Gammaproteobacteria bacterium; assembly: GCA_964592885.1. Taxonomy (GTDB): domain Bacteria; phylum Patescibacteriota; class Microgenomatia; order UBA10105; family UBA927; genus CAZERT01. Next base: position 3,849 of record CAZQGM010000022.1, on the reverse strand, counting down.
AAATTTATAGGATTTTTCGAGAAGTATGGGACGATGATCCCATAGACAAAAAGCATCCCGATACACGTCCCACCGATGGCATAAAAAAGCGATTGAAACATATAGGAAATTTCTATCGCAGATGCATGGATGCCGATACCTTTGAAAATCCCTATATATTTTCGTCTAGTGATAGCGTTGACGAATATGACGATGAATATCGTGATAGATGCGACAACGAGTCCGATGCTTCCGATGACATCCCCAAGCAGACTAAAAGTCGAAGATATATCTCGTAAAAACTGTGGTTGGGCTTCTTGCCATGTTTGGACTTTTGCTAGCTTTTGTATATCGTTACCGATAAATATTTGTGCGATCTGTGCATCATCACGTGGATCTTTTGCCTTGATCGCTATTTCATTGACATTGAAATCAGTTCGACCCATCATTGGCCGTAATTCACTATCGAGCATAAATATTCGATTATCGATCGTTTGCACTTTTGCTTTTAGCACTCCGACGATGACGACTTCCTGGACATTGCCATTTACAGTCAGTCGCACTGGAGTCCCGACGTCAGCATTTTTGAGCGCGCTAGTACTTGTCCCTGCTCCTGAGGTATATTTTTTGAGAAGTGACGCACCCACGAGAATCTGATTTCGTGCCTTCGGATCAAGGTATGTCCCCTGTATCAGTGATCCAGAGAGGTTTGTCGTCGCATCTTCATCGGCTGGGTGTATTCCGACGACGACACTACTTATGATATTTGCATCTTCATCACGCGGTGTTTGAATTTTATAATCAGCCTCTACTTGTCCGGGAGACGTATATCGTGCGCTTGATGCCTCGACCATCGCGATATTTTTTGAAAGTCCTATCGGTAAATGGCTATCTTCGATGTATTGTTTGCGATCAAGCGATGAGATGAGCACGCTTCCGGTATATTTATCCCTATTTGCCTGCACAGATCCTTGTGTGAGTCCGACGAGAATTCCGCGTATCACGATGAGATTGAGAAATGTCAGCGTCATCACAAATGTGATAAGGATAGTCGTCCATATATTTGCACGCAGTATGTCTCTGTATGCTAAAAAATAGCCGAGTTTGATCGATATGAAAAAATTTTGAACGAAGGTACGAAATTTCATGTGTGCGTATATACGTCGTTATTTCGATTTTGGCACGAGAATCGTGTCTCCATCAGCTACCCCTGATATCACCTCAGAGTTGATCGAATTTTTTATGCCGACTGTCACTTTTTGAGATGTAGTCGATGTTCCATTTTTTTTGCGTATGATGATGTCGTTTTTCTCTTTTGACAGCCCGATATTTGGGACGATCAGTACATCTTTTTTTGGATCGGTCGTGATCGTTACCGTCGCCGTCATACCTGATCTGACACGCGGGTCTGTATCTGTCGTTGTGATATACACATCATAGGTCACGACAGCATTCGTATTGGTGCCGATGGAGTCGACCCGAGATACGGTGGCTTGTAGCATTTTGTCTGGAAACGCGTCAAACACAACGGTAGCATTCTGGCCTTCACGCACTTTTGCGATATCGATTTCATTCAAGGCGACCTTTATCGACATGGCTTCAAGTGTCCCAATTCGTAGTAGTGGTCGGTCAGCCGGTGACGACATGCCTACACCTGATGAGGCTAGCACGGCATCTCCTGGTTCTATGGTGAGATTGGCGACAGTACCCGCAATCGGCGCTTTCACGAGTCCGTTCACCGTTGCTTGGTACGCAAATGACTTTGCTGCCATATCACTTCCAGAAGCCGCGATGCCACCATCACTATCCAGGTATTTCTTTTCCAATACTTCAAATGATTTTTTGGCACTTGTATAGGATGATTTGATGCTCTCTATCTCATCCTGGGTGTATGGCTTATTTGTTAGTGGATTGGGCTGACTCACATTTCGTCTATTGGTCATTTGTTCAAGCGCGACTGATGCATCAATCACTGTCTTTCGACCAGCTTCCAGAAGTGATTGGTTAGCGATTTTGGATGATTTAGAGCTATTGTATGTAGACAGGGCTGATTGATAAGCGGCAAGCGCAGCTGAGCGCTCACTGTCTGTGGCTGTACTTCGAATTTTTACAAGTTCCTGTCCTTCACTGACAACGTCTCCATTCTTCACATATACCGCTTCCACTATCCCGTTTGTTTGTGAATAGACCGACGCATTTGCCGATATACTCACGTTTCCACTATTTATGATCGTTTCCGATATGTCACCTCGCTTCACGATATATGCTTCATATTCACTGTCTTTTGATGCCGAAGCACGTATCTGGACGAGCACTATCAAAGCCAACACGATAACGATGACCCCTACGATATACTTCGTAGGTCCTGTTGTAAGCCATGTCCGGAGGGTATGTAAGTGTTTCATAATAAACGACGGGTATATCTACTATAGCTCATTTTCGCGGTGCAACCGCGATTCGAGATCCAGTCGGTATGTACTGTTTCACTTCGCTCGCAAATTTTTGTGGGTGAGGGATATTCAATAGGTATACTTGTTCAGTAAATAGTGGACTAAAAAGTGACACAGTGCCATACTGAAATATTCGCCCGAGGAGATCTTGCTCCACTTCGACGGTTTCTACGTTATCGAGAGCATAGGTTTTTTCTTTTATCGATACGATTCCTTTTTTGGTGATGAGTGATCCGCCTTCGATGCGATATTCAGTATTCACCCACCGAAGCACGATCATCATGATAAAAAAAATATTGATACCCTGTATAACTATCGTTATCGCTGTATATGTAAGCACACTTTCGATCCACCCGTTTACGAGCGGAAACTTTACCGCATATCCCAACACGCTAATGATCCCTTCAAGAAGTGCAAGTTGTGCGATCAAAATATATAAACTTTGTCTTGTGATGTTTGTTGTATGTGTCATACATCAGTACCTCCATGAAATATATGTGTAAGAAAACGAAATATTCTATTAGTCAATTCAGTTTTTTCTTTACCTTCTGCTTTATACGGGTAATACTCAAGTAAAAATCCATTGATCGCGTGTGTCATAACGAGTGCATCATCATGGACATTTCTCCCGCTATATTCACCACGTTTTTTTGCAAACTGCAAGACTTCTTCCATATGACGTGCGCTTTTGTCTGGCATAAATCCACGCTCGTGTTTCTGAAACGTGCTACGAAATGCAAAGTAATATTTCAGGACTGCGACAATTTTCTCTGCATTATCTATCTGAAATACGATTCGCTGTCGGAGCATTTCAGATGATGTCCTGCTCCTGGGCAATGCAGCCCGACTTTTGCCTAACTGAGTATTTGCATACTCAAACATTCCCTTTAATAGTGCGTGTTCGTCTGTAAAGTAGTGGTAAATAACTGATGGACTAATCCCGAGCTTCTCTGCTAATAGACGAATTCTAAATTCACCCAAACCCCCGTGAGCAAATAGTTCCGTAGATTTTTCCAGAATAAGAGATTGATTTAGTTTTGTCATATAGATGATTATCTATTTATAGAACATCTGTTCTATTTTGTCAAGAAATTGATTCGGAAGATTTCGCTCTTTTTTAAACCCACTCGGAGGTGGACATATCAAACTAACAAGAAGTGTGATGAAAAGTATGAGTGGATCTCTTCATAGGTCAACCAAATGTAAACGCAAACACTTCGACCGCTTCTCCTTCAAACTCGAGTGTCACCGTGTGTCTTCCGGGTTTAGAAAGCTCGACGATTCTATAGAGCCGATCTGCATCTACCGCAATGACACCATCCACGACATCCGTACCCAAATACTGAGCTTTTCCATCTACATATACTCGTACAGTCCCTGCATTTCCTTTCGGTCGCATGACGAGGTAGACATCCTTAGC
>CAZQGM010000021.1:0-12547 GCA_964592885.1 uncultured Gammaproteobacteria bacterium | reverse complement strand
CTACTGATTCCTATCTCATCACCCTGTACCGGACGCAGGAATTGTTCATTTTTGAGAGACATATTTACTGGAATCATCCCAGCCGGCAGCGTATCCTCAATCAGTCCGTAATACTGCTCTACATTGATAGGTGAGAGCGTGAGTGTGATATGCGCGGTATCACCAACTCCAAGGGGAACCCCAGGGCCTTTTGCATTTTCTATCGTTCGAGTAAGTGTAATCCCACGTGACTGCGGTGCGGCATTTTTATCCGTGCGATTTTGCGTAACTGATATCACCGTATAGAGAGACCCAGCACCAGTTTTTGCCACTGATACAGACGCATTTTTTTCAGGGAAAGCAGATACCGGAATCCGAATATCAGCAATACGCTGTCTTGGAGATGTCACGGTCCCAGATGCCGCGACGCGATCCGTAGCTCTCACAGTGTAGGAATAGTTTGGCGTAGACTCTTCACCTGTTTTGTAAAATTCCGTGAGAGCCCACATCGCCTGGGCGGTGGCAAATGTATGGACCCACATATCAGACCTGCGACTTCTCAGAAGATACCGTGCTGCTTTCACCCCCAGTGATCGGTCAGAGCCACCCATGGCCATCGCACGAATAGCCAATGCAGTCGTCACTTCTGGCGCTCCGAACCGACGAACATTTCCCGTTGGCCAATACGCCGAAGACGTATCTGTCGTCGCTTTGGATAGTAACGTATTCATGCCATTTGTGGAGACATCGCGAATCCCTTTCTTCACATTTGAAAGAACCATAAGCGGCAGAATGTCTGGTGATAACTGATCAAAGCGGACACTCAGCTGTATAGACTGCTGCTGCATATTGGTCGCCATGATCATAGCGAGTGCATGCTGATCGTCTGAACCACCAACTTTTTGTGCATACATCCGGACATATCCGTTGAGCTGATTGAGAAGATTTTCATCGATCGTCACACCGGATGCTTTTGCATACCATATCACTTCGGTGATATATGCAGTCACAAATGGATCAGATGGCCCTTCAAGCCACCATGCCCATCCTCCATCAAGGTTCTGTATAGTTTTGAGGCGATTAAATCCTAATCGAATAGTTTTATCTATATCTGTAGGATCTATGACATCAGAAAAAAGCGTAGGATTTGCTTTGATGAGGAGTGCGGTCATGATACGGCTTGTCGTCTGCTCTGCACAATCAAAGGGGTAGTAGTACATCGAATGCATCGCGCTCGCCAGTGACCCCAAAATAGTCGGAGAAAGTGACACTGTGACCATCGATGTCTTAGGGTCCGCATCTGGCGCAATGTCTACTGGATATGATCCAGGTTCATCACTAACCATCCCAGAATGTTCTGTAAATGAAAATGGCACAACTGCTATCGTTTTAGTCACCGTATCGGAAACCGCATCACTTGATCCTCGAGCTGAAAAGACAAGTTTTACATCCTCTGCGGCTTCTTTTGGTGTCACGTTCCAGCTGATGGTCTGACTTTTTCCAGGATCAAGGGTGACACTCGTCACACTCCTAGCCACGTCCATCTGAGTCGCAGTGAGTGATACCTGAAATGTCTCTTTTTTATCGGTAAAGTTCTGGACAATCATGCCGGCCGATGCTTTGTCACCAATCCGAAATAGATTCGGGAGGATCGGTCGAACGACCACGGCTTTGGTCACCATAATCTCTTTTTTTGTCTCTCCTACGGACGTATCATCCGTGGCGGATACTGCCGAGACGACCCACGTCGTGAGATCATCCGGAAGCTTGAATCGAACAGTAGCAGCCCCTTGTGCATTTGTCCTGATGGTTGGATTCCAGTATGCGGTATCTTTAAACACGGTCCGACCACCACCCTCGCCTTTTTCGTTATGAACATAGATACCATTGGCAAAAAATGTGTGCGTGTCAGCTATTTCCATGTTGTATACATCGACTGTTCCACTCACCCATTCGACAGATGACACGAGGACTGCATGATTATCCACATCTACCAGCGTGTCGCCTTTTTGTATACTCCCGGCCATCATCCATCGACCGTTTACCCACAAGATATGATCAGGTGTCACACTGATGGAATCATTGATTCGCACGACGCCTATATCTGACTGTTTTTTGGTCGAACGCACTTGTCTTTTCACAAATGTGGCATTTTTCTCGGATGTCCGAGTCATGATCCAGTCGCCAGCGCGTATTTGATCGATCCGTCTATCAGGACCATCTGCCATTTTGATCATCGTATCGCCTACAAAACACCCTCCGCCTTCAGCCATATTGACCGCGATAGCTTCAAGTGAGTAGGACGTCTGAGTACTTGAGTATCGCTTCTCCCAAAACGTCTCGAAGATATCTGTGCGATTATCGTCTGTGAGGGAAAATAGTGCTTTATCAACAGCCCACACGGCGACATCTGAGGAGACACCTACTCCCTTTTCGTCTTTGGAGGATACCGTCAATTCCACAGTGTCACCTGGACCGTACGTCGACCGATCTGGCTTCACGTCAACCGTCAAATGTCGTCTCTCGGCGGAGATGGTCAGCATCTCACGTGTCTCATCCATGTCATACGACGAAAAGGATGAAACTGCTACAGACATATTCGGCATGTCTGTCTCATCAAGAGGCATGGTAGCGGTCGCGGACGTACCAGTCATGTGAATGATCTGGTAGCGATGGACACGCCGACGTTCCATGGTCAGAAGCACATCCCGATCAGCAATTGATGACGTGATTGTTAGGCGTGCAGCCTCACCGGGCTCATATTTCCGCTTATCAGATGTAAGGACGAAACTTGCAGTTCCTGATGCTGACGAGGAGTACTCGTGCGTGGATACCCATTTGGTGAAGACCCGCTTCATCACATTTCCTGTATCGTCAGTCGAGGTAATCGTATACTCAAATGTTCCTTCTTTTTCTGGAATGAGCGTCATGATCGCACGGCCATTTCTATCAGTTGTGATGTCTTTTTTGGTGATATCTTCACGCTCTTCTTTGTAATCAGGATATTTCTGATCAGCATCTTGGGTTTTTACCCAGTATTTTCGAACAACTGATACAGATATTTTCCGGCCAGAAATAGCTGTATCGGGGCGATTGGCTACAAGAACTATTGGCATATCAATAGATTTACCAACGGTTCCACTTTCCCAGGAGTCCTCACGATATGCCGAATATTCCGCCGCGTAGCAGACCACGTTTGTCGCGGCATACGATGGATTTCCTGTGCCATCATCAAATTCTGCACCAACGGTAATCACTTTACTCTCTCCATCGGGTATACTGGGGAGCTTTGCTTCCACTGTAGCGTCCCCACGAGGCCCAAATAGACCATTCCCTTTTAATACTTCATCCCCATACCACGTACCGTACTGATAGCGTGAATCGTTTTGTGCTTTTCTATCGCCCGCAAATTCGTATTCGTAATACTTCGCGCTTTGGACCGAGTAAGTAAATCTCCCCGACAGAGGTTGTCCCGAAAAATACGACCCGTTCACCGTAAATGGTAGTGGATCACCTGCGATATACACACGATCCGGCACAGTTATACTGATGCTCTGCTCTGGTTTTCGATATGTTTCGACTCGGAAGCTAATCGATGTGTCGGACGTTTGCCCCCAGAGATCACCTATTTCATTTTCAAATGATACTTTGAGATCATAAAATCCATTTCCCTTGTCCACCGGAATCACGAACGATCCATTGATCGTCCCCATGTCGCTGAGCGCCTGTTTGGTCTGGTAGACTGGATTTTTTTCATCCCAATCTTTTAAGACGCGCACGGAAACGATGCCCGTCGGCATACGATATCTAGCATCATCGTCATTTCGGATTGTCGCTTTGTACTGCACCGTGTCCCCAGGCTTGTAGATTGGCCTATCGGTGATGAGGTGCATTTTATAGTGATCGGTTTTGGGGATATATGATTTAGATGAATAGGACTCATTGAGATGTCGAAGATTGAGTGGGAGGAGCGCAAACTGACCATCACGTTCGATCGTCGCAACGTCCGCGTCAGCTGGAAGTGGCAAAATGAGTGAACCATCCTGGCCAAGCGCACCACTAAGGATCTCGGTTTTGACATTGCGAAGTGAATATACACGGACGAGTGCGCCGCTGAGCTTTCGTTTTGACACAAAATCCTGTGCCCAGAAAAGTAATCCTTTATCGTGTTCTTTGGCGATCACTCCAAAATTCGACCTGACGATATATGCATCAGTCGTCTTGCCGGCCGCCACACCTCGAAGAAACCATATACCGGTTTCAGCGCCTCCCACCGGTAATGTCACAGTGATCTGACCATCACTACCCGGCGCAAGCTGTGTCTGAAATGTTTTGATCACTTCATACCCAGTCACGTCGATATTCTTTGTGAGCTGCTGGTTTTTGTCGTCATGCACCAAATAGGCCATGACCTGATCCATAGTCGCTTTGTACAACGTGAAATCGACAGTTCCTTTGTAGTTGTACGCTTCTATAGTAACCGTCGGGGCATCAGTCGACGCAAGTGGAATGACACCACCAACTCCATATCCATCACCCTCTGTCTTTAGATATAAAACACTACTATTTGACTGGCATCCGCCACCACCACAACCCGCGATCACCTGATGGAGTACGGGGATAGATGCAAGAAGACCAAGTGCAAGTGATATAAGTCCGACGCGGGCAGCTACCCTCATATAAAAAATAATCCCCTCATATCCACTGTATCCCGCGTACAAAAAAAGCACAAGATAGATATGGGATATATCGCTTATACCTATGGGTGCGAAAAAGTGGTAGGCACGATATAGCAAGCTTCGTAGTAGTGTATTTGAAAATGTTCACTCCAGGAGTGAGCTTTAGTGAGAACTCATATTAACGATACGAGTATGCAGCGCTACACGTACGAAGGGAAAATAAAAGTAGCAATTTCTTCAACTGACTCTAATGTCGAAACAACTAGATCTGCGCCCGCTTCGCGTAATATATCTTCAGAAGAAGAACCAGTTGCGACTCCTATGGATTTTGTCCCCGCTTCTTTTGCGCAAGCAATATCGAGTGACGAGTCTCCGATGATGACAAAACGGTCGGTTGGAATTTCAAATCCATATTTTTCTAGTAAACGTTTTTTTGCAATTCCGACAAGCTCTGAACGACGGAGTGCCATATCTCCGAATACTCCAAATGAGAAATACTGACGAATACCGGCTACTTCCAATTTATTCCATGCCATACCTTCGATATTCCCAGATAAGATTCCCATAGTGACATGCATTTCTTTCAGAGCAGTAAGGAGTGTATCAACTCCAGCAAGTTTCACTACATCATTTGCACTGGCGTGTGATTCATAATACTGATTCATGGCGGAAAATGCGTTCGGTAAGTTCTTTTTACTATTTTCCTCACTCATCCCATGAACTTTCAAAATTTCTACAATTATCTGTGCATCAATCATTCCGTGCGGTTTTATTTCCAACAATGATGCAGATGGCTCATCATACACAGTCGTAAACATGTATCGAAAAGCGTCAATGTGCGCTTGATTTTTGCCAACCAGAAGTGTCCAGTCTATATCAAAAAGTGGGATGAGAGATGACGTAGTGTCCATACTTATACGACGATATCAGTCACTTCCCCATTTTCGTATACGATAAACCCTTCGAGTGGTTGATATGTTTTTGTGGGACGAGTATCTATCAAATCTCGAAGCACCATGTCTGCTGCGACCATGACGCCATCGTGTGAGATGACAAGCGCTGTACCATCTTCGGGCAGTAGTGCAAATACATCCTCAATGAGCTTTGCCAGTTCTTTTCCTTTATCCATGACAAGCGATCGGTACTCGGGAATTTCGAAAATTGCGCCAGCTATACCATAAGCATGTTGCTGTCCTTTGAGATGAAGACCGTGCTCTTGTTCTTCGGTAAATACGGGCGTGCCGGCACGTGAATCGACAGTCGGACTAACGCCAGTCAAAAGTTCTGCTGTCTCAACTGCTCGCGGACGGGGCGAGGACATAACCACTGTGTACGAGGGCAGGGTCTCACCGATTTTTTTGGCAAGGATTTTCCCATCTTCTGTGAGCGTTCCCGTAGCATGCTTTGGGGCATGACGCCTGACATGGATTTGCTTCATATGGTCACATGATACTACACACGTGAGGAACACGTGAAGGACACATGAGAGACACATGAATAACACGTGAGGGAGCGAAATTTTTATTAGCTCAATATTATGAGGTTGTATGGGTTGAAGATCCGAGTTCTCGCGCCTTGGTATAGAGTGCGTGAGCTGTTGTATTTGTTCTAATCAGTTCTGATATGTACCACAAGACGACCGTAATCCACACGGTGTTATAGTTTATCGTCTGAAGCGCGGTTATATTTAGCTCATCCCAGTGTCCCATCAAAAAGATACTTGTCACCACCGAATAAAGAAGAAACCATTTTGAAGGAAATAGAGCCCCAAACACGAGCGGATAGACGAAATATTGTGGTGCAATCCCTGATGTAAATGTGTAGAAAAAAAGCGTCATCAGGAGACTAGAACGTGCGATATCTTTGTGTCTATTAAAATATATATAGACGATCATGAGAACCATAAAAATATTTCTCAGAAATACCCAAAAATTCATCCCCAATATTGATATAGAGCACTGGCCACAATACATAAACGCGATGTAGGAAATGCCATATGTCCCGAGGATCCCTCCATACCGATTCATCGTATCTTTCATGGGACCGAGTGCTCCTTCGATAAATGGAAGAAATGATAAGAAAAACAAAATGACGGAACAACCGGTCAGCAGTATGCCGGTAATTCGCTTTTTGCTAAACGCGAGAAATACGGTAAACACATGGAAGATGATGGCTTGTTTCAAAAGGAGTGCTAGTGTGAGAGAAATAAACGCCACTATCTCACGCGAAAACCGTTTCCAGTGATTTTGCTCCAGTGCAAGGATGGCCGTGACGACAAAAAATAGTGTGACATTATCAAACTGTCCGTGGTACGCAGAGATGATGATGGAAATGGGACTCAGGAAAAAAAGCGCTGCGACAATGAGGGGATTTGTGCCCCGACGCTTCGCAAGTGCCATCAGGATGAACATGATTCCGAGGTCAACCAGTGATAAAAACATTCGTTCGACAAGTGCAAATGAACTGATCCCAAATGTGCGCTGGAAGACGCCCAGAAGTCCACAGATGTAATACCACAGGGGTGGATAGCCATATACGGGCTGAACAAGATAAAAATTCGGGACACCCTGCCGAAATAATTCGGCGTTTACGACAAATGACTGGAGGTCCTGATTAAATCTCCCGTTTGCAAGGATAAACCGAACGGTAAACCCGACGACGATAATCAGAAGAAGTATGGTGTGCTGATACCACTGATGTTTTTCATTCAAACGAGGCATGTATGTATTTAACCATATTTATTCTCATCAGAGGAAGCACTGTCACTAGGTGTGTTCACTCGGACCCCCGGGGTCCGTGTGAACTCAATCATCTTCGTCTTGGTTTGCTTTCATATATGCTAATGTGCGCTGATAATCAATTTGGTCGCTCGTAAATCGCTCAAACTCCTCTTTTGATGGAAATTGGCTTAATAGCTCCTCGCTCAAAACAAATGAATTTAGTCTTTTTCCTAGATAATCGATATATGATGTCCAAGGGTACTGACCTAAACCTTGTATATCGTTTACGATATGTGCGGTCAGTTGATTTAAATGAATATACCGAAGTGTATGAATGGATTGCTCATCGGATTCTACTAGCCTTGCTTTATACATAGATTGGAACGCAGATCCAGATCGCTTTCTTTTACGGTTTATGTATTTTGCGTATCCATTCTGGACTTGAGATATAAATATTGATATGCCGTTGTCAATATTTTGACGAAGAAGAAAGTGAAAGTGTGTTGGCATAAACGAAAAACCACAAATATCAACTATTGGTTCATTCTGTGTCATTCGCTGCAGAACCTCGCTTTGAGCCATAAAGGACAATCTATGATAATCTGAATAACAATGTATTGGCTTTGGGTACCGATAATATGCAACCAAATTATAGAGGCGATCGTAATCACGGTCATCTTGAAGTATTACTTCCATCGCAATGCTTCGATTAAAGACGTGGTATAGTTCACCAGTCACACATGGCACTATGCGATATGGCATATACGTATTACGATATACCGATTATCAGAAAAATCAACTTAACTTCACACGGACCCCCGGGGTCCGTGTGAACGTAGCATTATGGGAAAAGAAGGATTTTGTCGACATCTCATCATAGCGCCGGAAGGACGTACTCCACCGATTCTCTGCCATGAGACTGGTCTGCAACCATCCAGTGTAGGAAAAGACGGAGTGCCATACTTCGAAAAAAAATGTCCATTAATGGACCAAGAAAAAATGAATCGACACTGTCAACCAATCATCCGACAAACCCAAGCTCCAGATGTAACGTAGAAAAGAATGAACGAATGGATTTACCACTGGGCAGTAAACCGATAAATTGACGTTTTTTGCATCTGGCCTTCGATCCAGCTTTTATTTGGTTTACCCATGTTAGATGAATACGTATAGATGAAAGACCGGTTCCCATCTTCGGCAAATGAACAGTATCCCGTATCTCCACACGATGTGATAGAAACGAGCTTTTTCATCTCAAATGAGGCTCTATCAATTTGAGAAAGAGCCGTTGTTAAAAAAAAAAAAAAATACAAGCCGATATTTACTGCATCCCTGAAAATTCGAGGTAGCCGTGATGAAGCGATGCGATACCTGCCGGCAAAACTTAGTTGGAGCCTGGATAGTAGATATATAGCATCACCACGTCGAATCAGTAACGGAGAATCATATTTAACGCGGGTATTATGGACATTTTCCACCTGACCATCTCTCCTGATCATATAGATATTTGATCCTACCGGCATCTTGGTTCCGATATCATTTCTCACGATCCAAAGCAGAATATCTGGATCGATACTCACACAATCTGACTCCATGCCTTCTACACATAGAACGCCAAACTCTGTGTCTCGTGACCATTTCGTCCCATCATCAGAAACGATAATCTGACATTGGAGATGAGATGACCTCTTCAGTGTCCACTCTTCGTAGACAGTCATATAGAGCTTTCCGCCCACCACGTGAACTCGTGAAGGAAGATATCCTGAAGCATATACCTGCATTGGCGTTGACCACGTATTATCTGGCTGTAGTACAGAGTGCATGATAGCAATCACCGGACGGCGAAGCCCTTTATTTACCGCGGCAAAATATATATGAATTGTACCTTCAAACACGACTAACCGCGGATCGCGTACATCATACCCGACCCCTTGAATGGTAGTCTCAATTTTCCATGCACCATCGCCTTCTCGCGAAGAAAGAATAAGAACTGATTTTTTATGGAGATTGTGATGTGGTGCAGAACGGAATATAAGATACTCTCTCCCATGAAAAAAGAGGGCATCTGGAAATGCATTGTGCTTTTGCAAAATCTCTACCGGGAATATCTCAGCACGAAGCAGATCCTCCATCGAGTCAATATGAGGGATTCTATGTACTTCAGAAGACGCAAGTCCAGAAACATTTGACATCACAAAATTATACCAGAGCACCAATTCACCTACATTTCATCCCAACCCCCGGGATGTGGGTGAGTGGATCCCTGCCTTAGGCTGGGATGATGTTAAAAATCATTTCTGGAGAAATTTCTCTTCCCACTCATGCACTATGGAGAGGGCTTCATCTTCGAGTTCCGGGATATGAATCCGTTCAATCTTCTCCGCAAATGAATTAATCACTGGATTGGTATCACCAGGAATCTCGTAATAACTCTGGGATATTTTTGACTTCCGAATCGCGTAGACGACACGACGAATACCGGACCAATATCCGACACATGTACACATGAGGCAGGATTCAAGTCCGATATAGAGTGTGGCGCCCGTCAGCACACCATATTTTTCGTATGCATCAGCGATAGCTTTAGAGTCCTCATGAAGCGCTGGGGATTTTGAATCGATATTTGTCGCAAGGACGACGCCATCACGGACGACGACTGCACCCGCGGCAAAGTTCCCTTTTGTAAGCGATTGTCGCGAGCATTCGATGGCTAACCTCAAGAATTTTAGATCTTCTTCATGTGTCATATATTTAATAATACATTGGGCATGGGACGAATAACAAAGAGCACGAGTCAAAAGCACACAAGAAATAGGAACTAAAAAAAACACTGGATCCCCGATCAGGTCGGGGATGACATATAGATACAAGATCCCTCCCTTCTAGGGCAGGATCAAGATGATGAGAACTTTGCTCAAATGACAAACTGATAAAAAAAAGCCACAGGTTTCTGTGGCTTTTTAGGGGGTACTTTTACGTATAGAATGTTATTTTTGTGTCGATGAACCGGATGCACCAGCTGCCCCGAGTCCGCGTCCCCCGCCCATCATACCCACACCAAACGATGGATTAAGCTGGACAGTTTGGGCCGTCACACTACCATCTGCGTTATCAGTGCCAAATGCACCAACTTTTGATCCGACTTTGATGCTCGTTTTTTCAGCTGATGCCGTTTCACTCACGGTCGTAGTTTCTGATAAAACGACGATTTTGCTCGTGCCATCAGCGAGTTTGACCGTCATGGTGCTAGCGTCAACACTCATAACTTCTCCGACGACAGGCCGTCCACCTGTCCTATTACCTCTAAAGTCTGAGGCTCCATTTGGCGCGCCTTGGCCATTTTGAAATTGGCGCATCATACTACCCCGCTGATTAGTCCTCTGCATATCGCTATATTTTGTACCACCGAAAAAAGCAGCGACACCAACGAGCCCTGCAATGATCGCCACTTCTACTGGTTTCAACCCCACTGATTTTGCGTCTGCCATATAGATCCCCCTTTTTATTTTTTAAAATAATTCCTCTGGGCCTACCAATATCATCTATTGGTGAAAAGCCCGTTTGTCGCACTGTGACTATATGTATAGTCTAATATCGTGCGACGTCTCATGATGAGACTACCCGGTATAGTACACATACTATCTGAAAAAGGACTGAAAGAATGATAGGGAGATTGGGAGAAGATAGATGGGGAGAATAGATCCCCGCCTTCGCGGGAATGACAAAAGAAATTATTCGTATCGCAATGCTTCAATCTTTCGACTTCGCTCAAGATTTCAGCGCTATTCGTAACGTAGCGCTTCAATCGGTTGAAGATCTGAGGCTTTCTTCGCTGGCCCGCCGGCCAGGCCAATTATTCATTAGACTTCATGGATGTGTAGATCATTCATATCTAAGAGCCTCTATAGGTTGCAAATTCGAGGCCTGGCGGGCAGGATACCAGCCAAAGAGTATGCCAATGGCGGCAGATACCACAAATGCCAAAAGCACCGATGATGGGGATACGACAAATAGTGAGTTAGTCACTACTGATATGGCGTAGGACGCACCAATGCCAAATAGTATTCCGATAATCCCTCCGGTAAATGTGAGAAGGATAGATTCAATCAAAAATTGCGTGATGATCACTTTCTTTTTGGCACCAAGTGCCTTCCGAAGTCCAATCTCACGAGTGCGCTCTGTCACTGTCACCAGCATGATATTCATAATCCCGATACCACCGACGAGAAGCGATATAGCAGCCACTCCCGCAAGTAGTGTCGTAAATGTACCAGTCGTCGAAGAGACGGTATTGAGGATATCCTGTTGAGACATAATGGAGAAATCAGCCGCGGTCGGATCTTTGAGATTGTGCCGTTTCAGAAGAAAATATCCAACCTCATCTTGGGCCGCCACCATCACGTCAGAACTTTTCGCCTCGAGAGCGATGGAACTCACGTAGTCCACACCAAATAATTGTTTTTGTGCTGTGGGCAGCGGGACGTAGATGATATCGTCCTGATTCATAAATCCTGAGCCACCTTTGCTCTCCGTCACACCAATAATGGTCAGTGTCTGTCCCCCAGCACGAATAGTCTGTCCTATGACATCGACTCCTTCACCAAAAAGGTCAGTCACGACTTGCGGACCCACGACAGCCACCTTCGTCATCCCTGCTACATCTCGATCTGTGATGAAGGTGCCAGTTGCAACGGCTATTTTATGTACATCAGCGTATACCGGAACTGCACCGACTATTTGTGTATTTGTATTACTTTTACCAGTTGTCACTTGGGTACGACGGCTAAACTCTGGCGACACGTTTTTTATGGTCGTAATCTCAGACGAGTTTTTGAGTGCATTCGCGTCGTCATTAGTCAACGTTTGACTGCCCCCAGCTGCTCCACGAACTACTCCTGTTCGCTGTGCCCCGGGTTGTACGGTGAGTAAATTTGCCCCAAGAGATTGGATCTGAGCTGAGATGGACTGTTGTGTCGCTTGGCCTAAGGAAACTAGAGCGATCACGCTTCCAATCCCGATCACGATTCCGAGGATAGCCAAGCCTGTCCGCATTTTATTGACAAACAGTGTACCGAAACTTTCTAAAAATAATTCGTATAGATCCATAATTTAAAAATTACTAATTACTAATTACTAATTACTAATTACTAATTACTAATTACTAATTAC
>CAZQGM010000020.1:0-12838 GCA_964592885.1 uncultured Gammaproteobacteria bacterium | reverse complement strand
AGGGAAACGAGTGATCCTCCTTGCGGATGGAAAACTGTATAGTATTGAACTCCAATAACGCTCCCCGATACATAGCTGTTAGTTCTAATCGGTCTTCCGCTATAATACGCATGTCGGAGGCCTAATAGAGCATCAACCATTTGCGGTATGAAGATTTTTAATAAACATGCGACATTCGACTACGAAATTCTTGATCGGTTTGAGGCCGGTATGGCACTCTCTGGTCCGGAAGTAAAATCAATACGGGCTGGACGCGTACGCCTCGATACATCGTTCGTGCGCATAGTCGGGTCTGGGCTCGTACTAGTAAATGCAGAAATCATGCCTTATGCATTTGCACGAATAGATGGGTATGATCCTAAACGAACGAGAAACCTCCTCATGCACAAAAGAGAGCTTCTGACCCTCAAACACAAAATGGACGCCGGCAATACGACGTTAATACCTGTGTCTCTATATACAAAAGGGACACGGATCAAGCTGGAAGTAGGTCTTGCGCGCGGCAAAAAACAGTTTGAAAAACGGGAAACGATAAAAAATCGTCAATTGAAACGAGAACTTGAAGTAAATTTCCGCGGAAAAGTGAGATAAAAAACTACACGAGGTGTTTGTTTCGAAACAAATAACCTGAGCCAGTTTTTAAATACTTCTCAAAGCGAAGAGCGAGAATTTTGTTGTGAAATGCTGCATACCATACGAGAATGACTGGTCGAAAATGCGCAGTTTGTTGCACGTAGCCGTTGCTATGTTCGAGTATCCGTTGTTTGAGATTTGAGGAAAAACCAGCATAGAAAGTATCGTTTGACAGACGAAGAAGATAGACATAGTACATATGTCATCAGTATAGAACACATGCAGCCCCACTTCGCCAAGGCTTCGTGGGACACCCTTCGTTTCAGGGGTTCAATTCGTTGGTATATACTAAAGGGAGGTGGCTGTGCCACCCGAAATCCCGATGTATATCGGGAAATACATAGCCCCACTTCGCCAAGGCTTCGTGGGACACCCTTCGTTTCAGGGGTTCAATTCGTTGGTATATACTAAAGGGAGGTGGCTGTGCCACCCGAAATCCCGATGTATATCGGGACGAAGGGTGGAGATGCCGGGGAATGATCCCGGGTCCGATATCGAAATTTGCATTCTTCTACACACGTAGTTCATTTGATTTCCCATCGTCCGTCAAAATGAACAAAAAAGAACGAGGGGTGGTGACTGAATACATACTCCAAAACTGGCCAGTCGTCCAGCTTCTGACGTTCGAGCTAATTTTACGCTCACCGATAGTTCACTCGAAGAAACTAGATCGGGAACGGCATTAAGCAGTAAGCGCGAGGCGTCCTGCGAATGCACTCCGGACTTCACTACGAAGAGCAAGAAGCTCTTCATAACGGGCCTGAAGTGTGCTGAGGATTTTATCTTCAGTTGTTTTTTGGATGAGAGATTTGTGACGGGTCATCCACCGTCAGTGTGCAGAATGTAAATGTACAGATACCGTCGAATCAATTCATCCCCATTGGATAGACGATAGGTATCTATTATACCATAATGATGGGGTCTGTATGGGACAAATTGCTCAGATTATCCTTGAAACTCTATTTCCAAGGCGTTGCATAGGATGCAGTAAAATAGGATCATACCTCTGTCCCGCGTGCCAAAAAACACTTCGTCCACCTTTGTTAAAGTGTCCTGTTTGTAATACGTCAGCTATTGACGGCTTTACACACCCAGGTTGTGAAGGAAAGCACCATGTATCGGGAGCGATTCCACTTATTGCGTACACGAGTGTCATACGCAGATGTATCCATTACATCAAATACAAACACGTCTTTAGTGCTGTAGAAGAGATCGTACAAATCATATGGAACCGATCAGACACTCTCTCAAAAATACGACACATTCCAAGAATATATATGACTGAAGGGATTATCATCCCTATACCAGTTCACCCACTTCGCTTGCGTGAACGAGGATATAATCAAGCGGATATAATCGCGAAGTGCATCGCTAGGATAATTAGGCGTCCGATATACCCCGGAGCGCTTATGCGGACCAAAAATACACAGCCTCAGGTCGTAGGGGCAAAGCGGGAGATTCGATTGAAAAATATGTCTGATGCGTTTACCGTTCCAAACACAATGCGACCAAGTATCGCTGGAGTGTACGTGTTATTGATAGATGATGTCGTGACGACAGGAGCGACTATTAGGTCAGCTGGAAAAGAACTTCTTCGGGCAGGAGCGAGGGGAGTATGGGTGATAAGTATTGCCTAAAGCTCAAAATGGTACGTGGTGTGATAGGATGTGGGCATGGAAAAGAGAGAAAAACACATTGCGGTTGTGCTTCATGGGATAGTGGATCCAATTTTATATGAAACGATTCGTACCGCAGATATGATCATTGCAGCCGACGCTGCAGCAATACCACTTATTACTCGTGGAATCGTCCCACATATTAGTCTTGGTGATTTTGATTCTGTGACTCCGGACGAGAAAAATATCATCATGGACGCTGTCTCAGATGTGCGGATATTTGATCCGGAAAAAGATGCTACAGATGGTGAATTGGCCCTCAGAGTGGCAATCGAGTATCGTCCAGATATAATTTCTCTATATGGAGCAACCGGTGGTCGGATAGATCACATGCTGGGAATTATATGTCTTCTTGAGGTGTGTTTGGATGCTGGCATTACCGCAGAAGTGTTAGATTTGCAAAATCGCATATGGATAATGAAATCTGGAATAGCGCACGTAAAGCAAGACAAAGAGAAGCCATATATATCGGTAATTCCGATCTCTGATACAGCAACAGTAACGCTTACAGGTTTTCTCTACCCTTTAACTCATAAGAGATTAAAACGCATAAGTACGCGTGGTATTAGCAACGAAATTTGTGAGGGGATCGGGACCATAATTATCCATACAGGAAAAGTGCTCTGTGTGCAGTCTGGGGATCACTGAGGGTAGTACAGGGCATTGAGCTTAGGCATGGAACCAAACGTGCTCCACTGATATAATGGCTCATACGTTTTACGCATATGTTCGTCGACGCACTGTGGAAAGCGTATAAAAGATACATATGGAGAGTGGGCAAAAATAGGTATGTCGTAGATTCTCTTGGCGAACATTTGTGAGACTAGAGAATCAAAACCCCGCTTTGCGGGACACAGGGATGGTGACTGTATATACACGTAGATATGGAGAGTGGGCAGAACGGTTATGCACAGGTTTGCTAAACCTGCGGGATTTAAAACTCCCGAGTGGGTTCGACTCCCACACTCTCCGCCACATCACAGTTCTGCCGATAGATGCTAAAATACACGTTGTTGGAGGGTGGGCAGGCCGGTAATGCGCTAGTCTTGAAAACTAGTGAGAGAAATCTCTAACAGGTTCGACCCCTGTACCCTCCGCTAGATCATATATGGCAGTCGCCCTTGAGGTGACGCCTTTCTTCTATTTGTTGTTGCTAAGGCTCATTCTATTCTGGCTCTTTCTATCAATGGGATATTTATATAGACCGGGCACGATGCTATACTACCGACATATGAGTCTTCAACCCAAATGTATCCATTGCATTCAAGCATTATCAGCACCAGCAAGATTCGCGATATATCAAAGTTTGGTTGCTGATGGAGGATCGATGACTGTTGGGCAATTGGTGAAGTTGACAAAACTTCGGCAACCAACCGTGAGCTTTCATGTGCACGCACTCACAGAAAGTGGCTTGGTAGATCGAAAAAAAGTCGGACGAACTGTGTTTATCAACGCAAATCCTCACTGTGCAGATTGTCCATTTAAAAAATAACCGGACCTCGTCATCTCGTCGCCATGAAGAGTTCTGATTTTTTTGTTCGGCGATGAAACGATCTTCTTTTATGAAACCAGTTCCTGCCATTGATTATCCTATTCACGAACTTTTGTTAAAGCGATATAGCCCATATGTGTTCTCAGATCGGGTTATAGAAAAAGCTGCGATATTTTCTCTGTTTGAGGCAGCACGGTGGGCGCCTTCGTGTTTTAATGAACAGCCATGGTCATATATCGTCATCAATAAAGACCATGAACTACCATATGCAAGTATCATAGAAACTATGGCTGATCAAAATTCCGCATGGGCACTGACAGCTCCGACGATTGTTTTGACGATAGCCAAAGTAGCATTTGCTCAAAACAATAAACCAAACCCGTATGCATGGCATGATATAGGACTTGCTACGGGTGCCATGGTGGTACAAGCGACATCTATGGGAATATATATCCATCAGATGGCGGCATTTTCGAAAGAAAAGATACGGGTCGCCTGTAAAATTCCGGCAGGTTGGGATCCTGTTACGTGCATCGCAATGGGCTATCTCGGAGAAAATACGAACGTACCTGAATTGTATGAAAAAAAGGATGCAGAACCCCAAATACGAAAGAAACTATCCGAATTTGTGTATGAAGATACGTGGGGACATACAATCGACGTCTAAAGAAAAACCAGCTATACTAAATATATGGTCACTGATACAGAGCTAAAGAGCGAACTGACTGAGCAAGAGGTATATCTTGCATGGACGTCACCATCTCGACTATTTAAGCGTCGTGACAAAGAGTATTTCACGAATATCGGAGCTATCGTATTTCTCCTGACGATTATCCTTATCTTTGCAAAAGAGTTTGTGTTGGTCGCGGCTGTGCTTGCGATCGTGTTTCTTGTATATGTACTTTCTACAGTTCCCCCTGAGGATGTGTCTCATCGACTGACAAACCTCGGTATAGAAAGTGCGGGACATTTTTACCGCTACGTCGAACTTCGAGAGTTTTGGTTTGATGCTCAATGGGGTCAAACGATGCTTGTCATAGCACCAATCCTTGGACCACGCATCATTGTCTTACTGGATCATGAGCAACAAAAAGATGATATACGGACTATCCTAGCAAAACATATTCCATTCCGGGAAATACCAGACAAAACATGGATCGACAATGCTGCATCATGGTTATCAGATAAAATTCCCCTAGAAAAACCCGATCAAAAAGCATGATCCTCTATGAGTCGTTGGCGTCACAACCGACTTTTTGTGTATAATAGCGTTTATCTTAAAAAAATGACGAAGCCGTTGGTATAGTCATATACGTGGTACAAATCTATCGTCTCCGTAGTTCAATGGATAGAATGCGGCCCTGCGAAGGCTGTGATTGCAGTTCGACTCTGCACGGGGACACAATATATTGATTAGTACTCAAGGTTGAACGGATTTCTGGAGGATTAGCCAAGCGGTTCACGGCGATAGTTTCGAAAACTATTCTCCCGTAAGGGAGGCACAGGTTCGAATCCTGTATCCTCCGCTATGACAGATATTCTACTCGTCTATATCCCATGCCAATCAAGTGAGCAGGCAAGTCAAATAGGAAAGCAGCTTCTACAAAAACGGTTGTGTGCATGTATTAATACTATTCCTGGAATGGAAAGCACATACTTCTGGCCCCCAAAATCAGACACATTTGAATCAAATCACGAAGTGGTACTGATCGCAAAGACGGTAGAGTCAAAATACCAAGCGTTAGAGGAAGAAGTGACGAAGCTACACACATACGACAATCCATGCATTCTTGCTATCCCAGTCAGCCATGTGCGAAAAGAATATTATGATTGGCTTATCGGAGAACTGACCGTATGACGATCACGATATGTGGCTCCATGAAATTCCATCTCGAAATGGAAACGATGAAGCGAATGCTTGAGACAAACGGTCACCGTTGTATCATCCCAAAAAAAGGGATTGAAGGGGAGATACCAGTAGAAGCTCGAGTTGGTATCACCAGCGATGAGATCATCGCGGCAAAAATCGAATATGATTTCATCCGTGAACATTTTCGAAATATTGAAAAAGCAGATGCAATCTTAGTCTTAAACTACGAAAAAAATGGCATCCCAAATTATATTGGAGGAAATACATTTCTTGAGATGGGTGTGGCATTCTGGCTAGGTAAGGTAATTTATCTTCTTCACCCCGTCCCCGAAACCGACTATGCGACCGAAATGCACGCCATGCTTCCGATCGTGCTTCATGGAAACGTAAAAAATATACACACGTCTTCCTCTTGATAATGCGACTAAGTCGCATTATAATATATACATATGCATCTATATTCTTTACCTGAGTCTACTCGTGTGCTCTTTGAACTTCATCACCTGAAGGCTACCGAAGCGCGAATGTTGCTTTTTAAAACTATTCAACTGTTTCATGGGCCGTTTCGTTCTGACGAAATTCTCACTGCATTACACAAACAGCATATTTCGGTTCACAGAGCGACTGTTTTCCGAGATTTAGACACGTTCGTAGTGCATGGCATCTTGACCGAACTTGCTGTTCGGGGGGTAAAAGCCCGATTGTTTGAACGGGCAGATGAACCACATCCCGTTCATTTTGTCTGTAGCAGTTGCGGAGTGACAGCGTTGAATTTGCCAGAGCTCGAGACGTCGATCCAACAAGAGGTGTCTATGCTTGCAAATCGGGGATATGCAACTAAATCATATGGAATCAAAATATATGGTAAATGTCCCGCCTGCCAAGGGAGGAAGAAAGGAAAAATATGATTATTCGGACGACACTATTGCTTGCGTCTATCACAGGACTATTTCTTGCCATGGGGTATCTCATCGGCGGGCAGTCTGGTATGGTGATGGGTTTTATGTTATCCATGGTCATGAACGTCGGTTCATACTGGTTTTCCGATTCAATCGTTCTATCGATGCACGGCGCAAAACCTATTTCCAAAGGAAAGATTGGAGACGCTGTGTACCGTGACGTGGTAGAACTTGCTGCGCGTGCTGAAATCCCAACCCCTCGGGTATACGTCTATCAGGACACTGTTCCAAATGCATTTGCAACTGGTCGGGATCCAGATCATAGTATCGTAGCATTCAGTAGTGGTATTTTAGAGCGATTATCTCACTCCGAGCTCCGTGGAGTTATCGCTCATGAATTAGCACACATAAAAAATCGAGATATGCTCGTCTCAACGATTGCAGCGACTTTTGCAGGTGCTATATCGATGCTTGCTCAGATGGGATATGGAATGTTCGGATCAGGTCGTGATGATGAACATCGCAATCCATTTATCGGCATTGTCGTGATGTTGATCGCACCAATCACAGCGACACTTATCCACATGGCCGTATCACGTACACGAGAATATGGAGCGGATGAAGAAGGGGCTCGCATATCGGGTGATCCACTTGGATTAGCCTCTGCCCTTTCATCAATCCACGCATCGATGCCAAAAGGACGTGTCGCTCAGGCACTAGCTGACGACCCGATGCGTCAGTCATTTTCTCATATGTATATCTTCGGGTTTGACGGGGGATCACTCAGTCAACTTTTCTCAACCCACCCACCCGTCGATGAACGGATTAAACGACTACGGGCAATGCACATATAAACCAGGCATTTCCCGAGTTGGAAGTGTTGGGGTATAATATCCTTTACGCTTCCGTAGTTCAATGGATCCTCCTCCGCGTAAAGCTTCGAAGGATGCAATACTTGCGGATGAAGCGCTTCCGTAGTTCAATGGATAGAACGCGGGCCTCCGAAGCCTGTAATTGCAGTTCGACTCTGCACGGGAGCACATACACATAAAAAATATTGGAGGCGTCGCCTAGTGGCTATGGCATACGCTTGGAAAGCGTACGAGCGCAAGCTCTCGTGGGTTCGAGTCCCTCCGCCTCCGCAGTTGATTGATAATGAATGGGTAAAATCACCCATTTGCAGATGTTAGTGTCTTTTAAGACAAAAAAGCGTATGAAAATTGTTGATTTTTCGGACACGTATCTTCCACAAATGGCTTCAATTTTTGTGACTGAATATTCCGAACCAGAGAGAAAATGGAACGTTGAAACAGCGATAGCGTATCTCCGTAAAAATATAGTTAGTAATCCCGAATACTGTAAGGTTGCCGTGACAGATACAGATGAATTTATGGGTGGCATCTGTTGTCGGATCGATCCATACTACTCTGGATCACTGCTATTTATCGATTCACTTGAGGTTGATAGGCAGTATAGGCATCACGGCGTTGGTACTGAACTACTAAAAAATGTCGTTGCCACTGCAAAACAGAACGGGGTAGATCAAATACATTTTCTAGGTGACAGTCGGAAAGGATTTCCGAAAGCATGGTACCAAGAGCTTGGGTTTATTGAAACCGGTTGGGTCGAATACGAAATGAGTACCGATAAACTTCAATTCAAAAAATAACCAATGCATGCGTTTTAGAAATGTATATCAAGTAATTGATTGAAATATATGGATAAACATGCCACAAATGCAAAACGATTTACCATGATTGTCGCGGTCCATTTGCTTCTAGTGAAAGGGACAGAGGTGTTGCTTGCTCGTCGATATAATACAGGATATGAGGATGGCAACTACTCGGTGCCTGCTGGGCACGTAGAGGAAAATGAGTCGTGCATTGACGCTATGATACGAGAAGCAAAGGAAGAGGTTGGTATTTTCCTGCAGCCTGAGGATATATCTCTTGTCCATGTCATGCATCGGAAAACAGATCGAGAGTCCATCGACTTTTTCTTTGCTTGTAGTACATGGACTGGTATGCCAACGATAAACGAACCAGATAAATGCGATGAACTGCGATGGTCTGATATAGACGATTTACCAAGAAATACGATCGGGTACATTAGACAGGCGATCGATGCATATACAAGAAAAGAGATATATTCCCAGCTTGGAATATAAATCCTCATGTATTTTTTTAGGTTTCCCACAGAGGCTTCTGTCATATATAATCATCAAATTGGAGAGGTCGCATATTTACACGCCGAAGCTAATTAGATTTGGCGAAGGAGGGGTGGTTTATTTGCCGAGAGGCAAAATATATGGATTTTAGTTAGCAACTTATTGGAGAAGTCGCCTAGTGGTTTATGGCAGCAGTTTACTAAACTGCCGTAACGCAAGTTACCGCGAGTTCGAATCTCGCCTTCTCCGCACTTCGACAAGCTCAGTGCTTCGCCGAGTATTATATGCGCTGGTTTACATATATTCTTCTTTGCGATCGGAAAATATATTATGTGGGCATGACGTCAGATATTGGATTAAGGTTAAAACAACACAAAGAAGGTAGTTCTTTATATACGAAGAAATTTTCTGATATTAATCTTATGTATCAAGAACAACATGAGACGAAGAAGCTAGCAAAAGAACGCGAAAAACAATTAAAAGGTTGGTCTGTCGCAAAGAAGAAAGCATTGATTGAAGGAAAACTTGAATTATTAACAAAATTATGCCGAAGCATCTGAGTTTGTTGATGTGTGAAGCAAGATGAGAAGTTTACCCTGAATTTATCGAAGGGAATCTCGCCCTCTCCGCCTTCGGTCGCCATAGCTTTAACGACGGCAGCCTTCGCCATATAGGTACACTATGTCTAATGGTAGCGTTGATACCAATGAGCAAGCTACAGCAGACGCGTCCACATAATTACAAAAAACGTCCTAGGTCATGAGGCATATTACCGACAATGGGCAAGTTCGGTGGGAGATGCATCTCTCCTATGAGCGAGAAGATCGTTCACGTTTTAACTTCTCGATTTCTTTCTTTAGCTCGACCATTTTTAGTTCACGGTCTACCATAAATTTATTCATCTGTTCTAATTCCTTCATTTTTTCACTGAGTGTACTTGTCCTATCTTCAACCTGCTGTTCTAGTTTAGAGCTGTAATCTTCTAATTTTTGCTTGCCTTTTTTTATATCTATCGTCATTTGGTTAAACGCGTTGGCGAGTTTATCTACTTCATCCTGAACCCGAGTGTTATATAGCGAAGAAAAATCTACCGTATAATCGCCGTTTCCAATGCGATCCACCGCACGGGTCAGCTCCATCACTGGTCGAGTTACTCCTGTCGCCAGTAAACCTACTATGCCAAGTAGCACGAGTAATGATATTCCAAATGCGATGAGCGTATTCCGACGGATGTTCTGTTGCAAACTGATGACATCTTGGGCGCACATATCTACACCAACCGCACCGACTGCTTCGTTTTTGGAATTGAAAATCGGAGCATACCCAGAAAGCCAAGTTCCCCAGGTATCTGTCCAAAGCTCATTATCTGCCCCAGCCGTCTTGACACCTGCTAGCATAGCGGGCGAAGTATCAGTGTACACTTCGCCAAGCGATGGACGCTCGGATGGCACTATTTTGCACTTTCCAACACTGGGAGTGATTGGAGATTGATCAGTACTGCCAGGTGGTAGTGCTGCGCTTACTACTAACCGAACTTTGCCCGGTTCATCGGGCAAACTGATAAACGTATACATTCCCGATGCTTGTGGGTTAGTTTTCTTGATTGAACGAAGGAAGCTTGCAATTGCAGTATAGGTAGGATTATCGATTGTTCCATTTTTGAACAGTTCCAGATGTGTATCACCCTCTATGCCAGACGCAGCAGTTTTTGCTGTAGCAATCAGATTGGCTTGCAAGTTATTCATAGCCAGATCTGTGACAAAACCATATAGCCAGTAATAGATTGCTGCAAATGCCAATAAGAATATAATTCCAAGCGCCGCAACGAGTTTGGTACGCAAACTGACAAAAATGGTACGTTTCATATGTATATGTGAAGATTAGGAAACAATTTCATTATGATCGTGTATATATACACGTGTCAAATACACGATATATGTATGTGTCTACGATGTATCTTTCCCGACAGTTATTTTTGGAAAATCATTTTAACAAATAAGCACATTTACTCGGAGATTTTCTGCAAAGAGTGGTCAATAAATACGATGTAGCGCTATGTACATTTCTCCCTTGGGGTCGTATTTTATAATCTAGTTGTGGTGCGTCTTCTTCTCAGGATATACTGGATATCCACATTTACAAAAGCCGATATCCTGTCACTCGTGTGATAGTGTATCGATACTAGTCGTAGGAAGCATAGCGATGGAAAAACCACACCATGATCCTCAATCTTACGAGAGCGCAGTGCCGTTTTGGTCCATGTCTACTGAGGCCGTGACTGATCACCTCAAGACGCATGCCGAACATGGCTTATCACAAACTGAGGCGACAGAACGATTGGCAAAATACGGCCGAAACTCACTCGAATCGGGAAAAAGTGTACCTGCGATCGCTATCATCATAGAACAGCTCAAAAGCCCACTTATTTTTATCCTTCTCATCGCGGGACTTGTGACAGTGTCGATTGGTCATGCAAAAGATGCGATTTTTATCCTCATCGCAGTGCTTGTAAATACAGCTCTCGGTTTTTGGCAGGAGAATAAAGCAGAGCACGCACTTGCCGAGCTAAAAACGTATCTTCGAAATCGGTCACGAGTAATTCGTGATGATACCCAAAAGGAAATTGATGCAGAGGAGGTCGTTATAGGAGATATCGTCCGGCTTTCTCAAGGCGATCGAGTGCCTGCAGATGGTCGGATTATCTGGGCAAACGATTTTCAGACCGATGAAGCCGTGTTGACAGGAGAATCTCTCCCTTCGGTCAAGTCCGCTGATCCGGTACAAAAAGATGCAGGACTTGGGGATCGTTCATCTATGGTGTTTGCAGGGACACTCGTGACTCAGGGAGTATCAACGGTGGTCATCTGTGCAACCGACGCAGGGACAGAGATAGGGAAGATCGCGTCGTATCTGGCAAGCGCTGGTAACGAGCAGACACCACTCCAGAAATCTATCACGTCATTTAGTGTGCAAATCAGTATAATTTTGGGCTTACTTACCGTTGTCATGTTTGTCATTGGAGTCGCATCTGGTCGTCCACTGATTGAGATGTTTCTAGCATCTGTCGCCGTAGCAGTGGCGGCTATTCCTGAGGGACTACCAATCTCCATGACCGTGATTCTAGCTATCGGAGTTGAGCGCATGGCTAAACGAAAGGGCATAGTTCGGAAGCTAGTTGCCGCCGAAGCCTTGGGAAGCACGACGATCATCCTGACAGATAAAACAGGTACGCTCACGATGGCAAAGATGGAACTGTCAGAAAGTATCGTTCGCGAAGGGTTGGATCCTCAGTCAATTATTGTAAATGCACTTACCAATACAGACGTACTCATCGAAAACCCGAGCGATCCCATCGAAGCGTGGCGCATTTCCGGAAAAATCATGGAGACGGCGCTTGTACGAGCAGCTGCCCGCCGTGGCATATCGGTTGCCATGTCTAAAGATACTGGCCGAATTGTGAAAAGTATCCCATTTAATTCACTCAGTAAGTACTCGACATCACTTGTCAGGACTGATACGGGATATATGGTCATATCAGTTGGAGCACCAGATGTCCTCCTTGCTGCATCGTCACTCGATGATTCGGCAAAAGCGCATTGGCAAGAGATGATTCATACGCATGCAGCAACGGGCGAGCGAGTCCTTGGTGTGTGTACAAAAACGTATGATGCCACGTCATCTGAAGGAGAAGCACTGATACCACTGACTCCTGACGGTGCGGTGTTGGATGGCATTTTGACATTCCGTGACCCCATACGACCCGGGCTAAAAGATACAGTGGCGAGGGTTCGAAATGCTGGTGTTCGGACTATCATTTTGACCGGGGATCATAGTGGCACCGCTCAGGCAGTGGCTAGAGAAATAGGACTTGCGACAGATGGTGGGTGTGCGCTAGATGCACTAGAGCTCAGAGATATGCCTGAAGACACGCTTCGTGAGCGACTGAAAATTGTCACAGTCGTGTCCCGCGTCACGCCGTATGACAAGCTCCGCATAGCCAAGCTTCTTCAGCAATCTGGAGAGATCGTGGCTATGACAGGAGACGGTGTAAATGATGCTCCGTGTATCAAACAGGCAAACGTCGGGATAGCTATGGGATCA
>CAZQGM010000019.1:1502-13069 GCA_964592885.1 uncultured Gammaproteobacteria bacterium | reverse complement strand
TTGTTCTATTGTTGTATTGTTCCATTGCTAAAACAATAAAACGCGTTAACAATCCAACAATGAAACAATGAATGGGAGCGATTTGTATCTGTATACTTTATGAATACGGCAAAAACTCGTGGAAAGAAAATAAAAATCGGTCTCGATTTTGATGGGGTCGTTGCATACAATCCGTTTCGTGTGATCCGGGCGCCGGTCGCGTACGTGAAACGGGAGATTTTCGGGATAAAGAAGCTCAAATTCTTCGTACCAGAAAAAAAATGGGAGCGGATTTTTTGGATTATTGCACATGAATCAAGCGTGTTTCCCGCATATGGCGCCTCGACTCTCCGAACACTCGCTCATCGAGGTGATATAGAATTTCATCTCATCACTGCGCGCTATTCGTTTTTAAATGACTCGTTATATCGATGGCTTGATCGGTATCATTTACGAGATGTGTTTACATCGATTACGACAAACATTCATGATGAGCAACCGCACGAATACAAATTAGCAGCAGTGAAGCGACTCGGATTGGATTATTTTGTTGAGGATAATTTTGATATTGTGTCGCACCTTTCATCCAAAGTCACCACAACAGTGTATTGGATCTACAACATCACTGACCATTTCACGCCGTATCCTCATAAGGTGCCATATCTTGGTAAAGCGCTGGAGGGGATTATGAGCGAAATAAATGCACAGGAAACAGGAAGCAGGAAACAGAAAAAATAATCTAACAAGAATACTTCATGTCCAGTTGTTTCGTGTTTTGTGTGTTTTGTGCATGTTGTCAAATATGAACATTCTTTTTACCATCACCTACTACCATCCGTATGTCTCGGGGCTTTCGATTTGCGCCAAGCGCATCGCCGAAGGGTTAGTCAGCACGGGGCATCAGGTATCCGTGCTTGCTATGCGTCATGACTCCAAAATGCCAGAAAAAGAAACGATACACGGAGTTCAAATACAAAGGTCAAATGTATTGTTTCGAGTAAATAAAGGATTCATTTCTCATTCCTATATTTTTGATGCATTCCGATCTGTGTCGTCTGCTGACACGATCCTTTGTAACATCCCACAGCCCGAGTCGATCATTCCAGCCATATTTGGAAAAGTCATGGGAAAAAAAGTCGTTGTCTTGTATCACTGCGAACTTGAGTTGCCACCTGGAATTTTCAATCGGCTGATACAGTTCAGCACGGATATCTTACACCTGATGACGTTATCCCTTTGTAATCACGTGATCGTATATACCACAGATTATGCTGATGCAAGCCGGTTGCTCCAGTTTTTCAAGAAAAAAATCATTGAAATTCGGCCACCTGTGCCAATGTCTATTGTTGATAGAAAACAGATGACAGAAATCAGAAAACAGATTGGACGAGTTGATGTCGTGATTGGTGTGGCAGCGCGTCTTGCGAGGGAAAAGGGGATTGAATATCTCGTCGATGCGTTGCCGGTCATTCGCAGTCGATTTCCGAAGGACATAATAAAAATTGTACTAGCAGGCCCAATGGATCCGGTGGGTGAGGATGAATACAAAGCGTTTATTGAAAAGAAAGTGATGTTGTATAGCGATCAAATCGTTTTTCTAGGAACTATACCTTCTGAACACATGGCCGCGTTTTACCGGAATATCGATATCCTTGCCGTCCCATCCGTGAATCGGACCGAAGCATTTGGACTCGTCCAGATAGAGGCGATGCGGGAGGGAATTCCAGTCGTGGTTTCCGATCTTCCTGGTGTACGGGTACCAGTGAAGGAGACTGGGATGGGGCTGGTCGTACCTCTCCGAGATAGTCAAGCAATCGCAACGGCAATCATACAATTGATTCAATCTGGAACACGAAAAAAACACGCTTGGGATACACGGCATGATCCATATCAGCCATCCGTGGCGATTGCCCGATACGAGGAAGTGTTGGTATCATTATGATTCTCTGCACAAGAAACCACGTCAAATCACGTCAAACGTGACTCTAACCAAGTTCGACTTGGCGTGGCTGAGGCAGGAAACGAGAAACAATAAATAGAAAAGACATATGAGACATATTGGTATCACCGGTGGGGCAGGGTTTATTGGCACCAATGCGGCGCTTTCGTTTTTGTCGCGTGGTGACCGTGTAACTATTTTTGATAATCTCTCTCGTGTTGGATCATGTGACAATCTCGTAGAGATACAAAAACAGTTTCCTCAGGTAGTTTTTATAAACGGTGATATCCGGGATAGTAGTACCGTTGCATCATTTGCGGCATCGCAGGATGTGATCATCCATCTCGCCGCGCAGGTCGCAGTAACCACGTCGGTAATTGATCCGATGAATGATTTTTCGATCAACGCACTTGGAACCATGACACTTCTTGATGAAATACGCAAAAGTAAACGAAAACCAGTCGTTCTGTATAGCTCTACGAATAAAGTGTATGGAAGTCTCCCGACCGTGCCAGTACAGGAAGCGGAGACCCGGTACATATTTACCGATCGCGCCGCTGTCGACGAGTCGGTGCCACTTGATTTCCACTCACCGTATGGGTGTAGTAAAGGAGCAGCAGATCAATATATTCGGGATTTTTACCGTATCTATGATGTACCGACAGTGGTATTTCGTCAGTCTTGCATCTATGGTCCCCATCAGTTTGGGGTCGAAGATCAAGGGTGGGTGGCATGGTTTCTCATCGCGTCTAGTTTAGGGAAACCAATGACCATATATGGCAATGGGAAACAAGTTCGTGATCTATTGTACGTTGATGATCTTATCGATGCGTATGACCGGGCGATAGGGTCGATCGACTCGATAAAAGGTGAGGTGTTTAACATGGGCGGCGGGCCATCAAATACCTTGTCCGTTTGGAAAGAGTTTCAGCCGATCCTGTCTTCCGTCATCGGTCATCCGATCTCTGCAGCGTCTGGCCCCATTCGACAAGGGGATCAGCCGATATTTATTGCAGACACCGGCAAGTTTGAAAACGCCACGAAATGGAAAACGACGGTGGGGGTGAGTGAAGGGATCAAAAGGCTCCACGAGTTTTTACAGACACATCAAGATAGACTGATGACAGCGTTTTAAGTGCTGGCATTTGGACAGATAGCAAATAACAAATAGCAATAACGTGTTATCATTTTTACCTGTCCCGCTCAGGCTGGATATGGTTGGGATGACAGGAAACCAATGAATCAACAAATCCTCCAGTCGTATCTACGAACATATCTTGGCGGTAGACCGCTTTTTTTATCCCTTATCCGTGCCAAAGAAGCGGCGATATTTGATCACTATCTTCCGCTTGCTGGGCCAGTTTTAGACGTAGGGTGTGGGGATGGGTACTTTTCTCGGATCGTTTTCGGTGTGCTTGATGTAGGTCTCGACGTTTCTGATAGTCGTATCAGTCAAGCGACTAGAGACGGCGGATACAAACAAACGATTATATACGATGGACACCAATTTCCGTTTGAAACATACTCGTTTCCAACGGTTGTCAGCAACTGTGTACTTGAGCATATCCCAAATATCGATGAGACGATCAACGAGATGAGTCGGGTTGTGACGAAAGATGGGCGGATTCTCGTGTCTGTGATGGCACGACCCTGGGAAGACCACCTATTTGGCGCACTACTACTTGGAAATAGCTACCGAAGCTACATGCGAGCAAAGCAAGTTCATGTGAATATGCTGACTGACCGAGAATGGAGAAAAAAATTTGCAGCCGCTGGTTTACATGTCGTCTCTGCTACCGGGTATTTGACACCGACCCAATGTCGAATGATTGATATCGCTCACTACCTATCTGTTCCGAGTTTGATTTCATATATCCTTACCAAACGGTGGGTACTCGTGCCGTCACTTACCTGGTATCCCATACGGTACCTTTCTTCTCTGTTCATCGACGTCTGTAAACCAGAAGTATCGGGTGCGATATTTTATGAACTTCGGAAGACATTGGCGTAAAAAGACTCAATGAGTCATTGAATCTGGAGTGAATCTCAGTAAAGCACTTCGTTATTTTCTCTTAAATATTGTCACGACGGGGTGGTCGTAGACGGTCCACGTCTCATCGGCATAATCATCAACTACAGATATGCCAGTCGTGTCACATGGGGCCTGGGCTAGTTTTCCATACGAAAACCATGGTGGCGTGATGCAAAGACGTACAAATGGGAGTGGGAGAGTCGGGCGGGATGTAAACGATGCAACCTTTTCAAACTGCGAATTTCCTGCAAACAGACGTGTATAGTAGGCTGTCATTTTCGGAAAACGATCCGGAACCGTCCCCATAGAGCCATAACCACGATTGCTTGTAATGAATATATAGTCGGCTCGTGCTACGTTTTCCTCAAATGTCTGCATTTTTTCTTCCGTATCTGGTCCCGTCACACCAAGTTCGAGCGTCTGGAGTAGTGGCATACTCGTATCCGGGAGCGGCAATGGCAATCCATCATCCCATGATTCGCTCGTGACGATCGATCCGTTCGGGACATTCGCCTCTATCCACATCGATGCAGTGACCCTCGTATGTGGTGTGCGATAGATAGATGTCACCATCGTTGGCCACAGAAGCAGGGACGCGAGTGTCCCCAGTAGTCCAAAACGAATATTTCGAACGCGGGTATCTCCGTGGATGTTTCCCCAAAGTGTCCACGACGCAAATCCCAGCCCCATGATTACAGCAATATATGGATACACGAGTGCAAAGTATCGGAGTGCTTTTACGTACTGGGCACCTTGGTATCCGATCACACCGATGATGCCCACCATCGGGATGAGGTAGCTGACTTTACGCGTTCGCCCATAGAAAAGCGGGGTGAGACTGATAATAAAGCAGATAAGGTGTGGCAGTCCGATACCAAAAAACGTAAGTTGCATGAGTGGGTAGAGATAGGCGTGTGTCGTGATCCATTGGATGCCGGGTGGGAAGTATCCGTTGGGATCATTGAGCGACTCAAGTGATTGGAAACTTTGCATCACATGTGGATTGATTGCTAGTGGGACAAGTCCGTTTCCGATAAATAGATATGGATACAGGAGTCGAATGGTGATAAGCGTCGCACTACTGAAGCTTACCCCAAGTACTAGTAGTCGAAACCAGGATGACGGGCGTTTCCATAGTGCTAGTCCATATGTAGCGACAATGATCGGAATGAGTAGTATGGCGGAAATCTTAGCAGAAAATGCCATGCCAAACGCAATCCCAGCGGGGATACCAATCCATCCCAAAGAGAGAAAAAAGAGTAAGAGGATGGCACTCATCGTCAGAAACGGATCGACAGCGAAAAAATGCGAAAGCTGGATGGGAAGCGCCATCGTAGCATACGCAAAACCAGCAATTAAGCTCGCTTTATGTTTCCTCTCCCTGTCGGCCAGAACGTACGCTGTCGCCATGACGAGGGATAGTGTCACTATATCCGTGACTGCAGCAACGACCCGTCCGACGATCGTGATACCACTATACGTATCCATATGGAGTATGCCCGCAATCCACTTAACGAGGATGATTGGCCATGTGCCGTAGACATAAAATGCGTGTCCAGTGTTTTGTGGATTGAGGGGTGAGGTATCAGTGGAGAGATACTCACGAAATGTCGAAGGCCAGTTGATCGACTGTACGACCATGGTAAGGAAACGTTCATCCGGATGGAGATGTTGGCCCTCATCCCAATTCACTCCTGTGATCCGGAATGTTGCCGCAAGGCAGATGATCCCTATAGCGACACATACATATTTTATGGTGGAAATAGTCGGGTTATTCATGGTATTTGCATGATTTTTCTACACTAAAAATAGATAGTCCTGACGTATCGTTTCTATATATTCGGATAAATTCTGTATTCCAAAAGACCGTATGTGGCAAAATAGATGATTCTGCATAATCAGATAATGCGATAAATCGGATATTGTTTGACACTAGTGTATTACATGCAGCCATTTTATCCGATGTTCGCCATAGATCTAGGAATACTCGTTCCCGTGCTGTCTGTTCATATCCATAGGACCAGGTGAAATATGAGTACCCGAAAAATATCGGTCTCCCAGCGAGAGATGCTGGGTTGTAGAAGAAGGTACTATTAAGAATGATATCTCCAGGTTTCGTGAGAGATACGAATGCTTTGACATCAGGGTTGCTCCGATCGTCGACTGTATAGACATGGTCGTTAAAAATTGGAGGTAGATCGATGATACCCGATAGTGTGAGGATACCAAATAGACCTATTCCTAATAATCCTGTTAGGACGCGATAAATTGGTGTATCTTGAAAGTGATATGCCGGTTTGGGATGGGTGGTATTGGATGATATTTCTCGTGCAGGGTCTATAGTATTATCGGCTTTAGTTCTGTGGAGAGAATCCACTAATTTGGTCAATACTGTCGCACTAAATAGACTTCCTATGATAAGGATAAAGTTAAAAAATTTGTGATTATTGATCATGTCTGGAGATAGCCTGTAAAGATTTGCAATCGTAAAAAGAAGAATAAGTGGGACGATAAATAGTTTCTTTGCGGGTCGGGGAGCAATGATCATGCCGATTGGTATACATATCATGTGGAGTCCTAGGTTCATCCACCAATACTCAATGAATGTGTACACGCTAATCGGATGCACCATGAGATATCCAGGACTCCATGCAGGAAGCCCAGAGGAAGCAGTAATCTGCGTCCAAAGAATATAGGCCGGTAGTGTTGCTATTGCAGCGATGATGATCGTGCCACGAGCCTTTGGTACAAGGAGAAATAGCCATGTAAACACGATACCAACGATCGCGAGCGCTGCTTGATTGAGGAAAAATAGCACAGATATGATGATTGCAATCAAAAGTGCTCGGACTACTGACGGCGCATACACAGTCAGCACTGTAGCTATGACAGGGAGCGAAAATTGTGTATATATACGAGGTTGTGTACGAATACCAATGTAGATGAGTATGAAAATGAGCCCATATGAAAGGCCTAAGTGTCGTTGGTTGGTAAAAATATTCATAGTCCAAAACGCGGATATGACCGATCCATCCCATGGGCCAAAGGAGGGGAACGTTGTGTTTGTGAGAATATCGATTGGGGTGGACAAGGAAATCGGATGTGTACGGAAAAATGCTAGGAATGACAGTGAACCGTTAAAAAGCGTCAGTATGACAGCAAATAGTCCAGTGAGTCGTCTTTCAAATATCGTCTTTCCCATCGCATAAAGCATGACCAGCATGAGTGTAAACCCAGCTGATGATAGGAGATTGAGGCTATGATCGATCCGTACGCCTAGGCGCTCTCCGAGTCCTACCATCATATAGAATAGGAAGTGGTACCGAATCGGTTCTCCTGGAAATAGTGGTGACTCGGGTGGGTTGTTTGTGCCGTATGAAAATGATCGAATAAGCGGTATGTGTGCTCCAAAATCGCTCCATGCTTTACTTGCTATCTGAAGTGATCCTGAGTGAGGTTCCACCTGGAACGTTTTTGTCATGATCGCGTATGAAAATAGCAAACAGAAGATAACAACTAATGTGTCAGTGATTGTAGATCTGGATACGTGGTGTAACTTCATACAGGATGATGCAAATATCGAGTGTCATTCCTTCCGCCGCAGTTGGATTGCGGTTGGGCACTGTAGGTCCCGAATGACAATCTCTTCATTATATATAAGTATACCCATTTTTCGGCTATCAGACCTAGGGTATTTTGCGCTCGTATTGCGTACATCAAACTGTACGGCCTTTGGGCAGCAATGCATAGACCATTCTAATCAGATTTCCCTTCGTTTGAGGGGTGAAATCTGAGTAAGATGGGTCTACAATAGTTTCCATGTGGTGGAGCGATGTACGGCTTATTATCAACTGGTGGGGGATCCTTTTTCTTTTTGGCCTTGCCGCGTTTCCGTTGACTTCATATGTCCTTCGATCATGGTATGACCGGGGATATGCCATGTCAAAAGTGGTCGGTATGGCCGTAGTAGTGTACGGGCTGTATTTCTTTGGGAGTCTACGACTTTTGCCATTTGAGCACTGGTCTATCTCTTTGTCTCTTCTGGTTCTTTTCGTCTCATCATATATTCTCCGTAGGGTTTCAAATCGCACATATCGTCTCATGCCTTCAGGTCAGCAATTATGGCCCACGATCGCTCTCTACATTGGAGAGGAGCTTCTATTTGCACTTTGTCTTTTTGCGTGGTCTTGGGTGAAAGGGCACGAGCCATCGATCAGGGGACTAGAGAAATTCATGGATTTCGGATTCATGCAGACGATCCTTAATTCCACATATTTCCCCGCATCTGATATGTGGTGGGCGGGCGGAACTATCAATTACTACTATTTTGGTCATTTGACGGTCGCGGTACTCACGAAAATCTCAGAGATACCACTTTCAATCACCTTCAACCTCATGCTCGCAACAATATTTGCTTTCTGTTTTTCGATGAGTTTTGCAATAGGTGTCCATCTGTGGCAAATCGGGCAGGTACGTACGAGTATCAAAACGCGTCTGAATGTCATTTCGTCTGCCCTCGTTTCGCTTGCAGTCGGACTGACAACTGCATTTTTTGTGAGCCTCGCTGGGAATATGCAGACGATCTATGCATTTACAAAAGGCTATGCCAATGAAGATATGCCAGCTGCATTTTGGACAATCTGGCGGCCATTGTCAGAGAGCTTCCAAAAAATAGCAGAGGGAACGCATGGATACTGGTATGCCAATGCGACTCGATTTATCCCATGGACGATCCATGAATTTCCAAGTTATTCTTTTGTTGTATCAGACATCCATGGTCATGTGCTATCAATCCCATATGTACTACTGCTAATAGGTGTACTCATAGAATACTTTATCGGGTATGGACAAACCGGTGCAGGATATACAAAAGAAAAAGAGCCGGTAGTAAAAGCACATCATCCAGCGGCACTCGAAACGTTCATCACATCATTTGGGCACATTCGTTGGTTACATCTCCTCTTTATAGGATTTCTTCTTGCTGTGCTTCTCATGACCAATGCGTTTGACGGCCCAATATATGGACTTTTTTTTGGGGTCACCTCATGTATCTTTTTTCTGTATCGCTACAAAAAAATGTGGTTATCTCGACTATTTGAATTTTTATTACCGGTCTCATTCGTCGTTTTTATATTTGGCATGACAGCTATGCCATTTCTCGTCAATTTCTCTTCATTTGCGACCGGCATCGGTATCAATTGCCCACCCGCGACATTGGTAAATTCTACGATGGGACTGTTTATATTTGAGGGAGTAGAGAAGTGTCAACGATCTCCACTTTGGATGATATGGCTACTGTGGGGATTTTTCTGGTACCTCGGGGCGGGACTTTTTTTCAAATTGATCGTCGGATCGGTCGATCAATCAAAAAAGCGACTTCTTTCGGTCTTCTACTGGTTTTCTATGCTACTAATCATCATCCCTGAGTTTGTGTATGCCAAAGATATCTATCCGCAACATTTTCGCAGTAACACGATGTTTAAACTTGGATATCAGGCATTTATCCTATGGTCAATCGTGGGCGTTCAGGTGCTTTTTCATACAATAACGTCACATGCGCGCGGATGGCGACTACGGGTTTCTGACAAAGTATCGTCAATTTCAGGGCGTATAGTCGCGATCATATTTTTCATTCTTTTGATTCCACAAATATTTCTCGTCTCGATTTTTCCACTTTTTTCCATCAAATCGTATTTTGGCGACATATGGGGAGAGTACCGAGGGCTTGAAGGGCTGACGTGGTATAAAACCGAGTATCCAGATGAATACGCCGGAATGATGTGGGTTCGACAAAAGGCACAAGAAACCGCGTCAAACGCGGCTGAAGCAGGAAACAGGAAACAGGAAAAAATTCTTAGTACGACCATTTCGCAGTTCTCAGATAAAAATCAAGAGCTGCCGGTGATCGTGGAGGCGGATGGAGAAAGCTATACGGACAGCAATGCTGTATCAGCATTTGCAGGAACACCCACGATTGTGGGGTGGGCTGTGCATGAATGGTTATGGCGCGGTAGCTATGACGTCGTCGCGCCTCGGCGCGAACATGTACGAAAAATATATGAAGCCACCGATAAAACAGAGCTTGAAAGTATCCTAATCACATACCGCGTCCGATATATCATCGTCAGTTCATTTGAACGGAAAAAATTTACCAATCTCAACGAGACACTGATATCGTCGGTTGCAAAGCCAGTATTTCTCAATGGGTCTATGACTATCTATGAATATGCAGCGAAGAAGTGATATCTTAGTGTAGAACCTTATGAACACCATCGTCTTTGACGGACAGCAGACAGATGAAGTGGTTTTGTATGTGATCACCACACACCCGATCATACGGATTCTCAATGATATAGTCGTTATCGCTTCTGGGCTATTTCTTCTTGGTGTCTTTTTTGCTCTTTGGCAAACTGAGACCATCCCATATGGTATACCACTCATCGGTGTCATATGTGCTTTGCTATGGATCATAGGTGGAATTCTCTGGCAGGAACTGGTGATGAAGGGGAACCGCGTATATCTTACAGATCGACGATGTATGAGATTTGAACGAGTGACACCGGTGTTGACGACCAAGCGGTCGCTTTTTTGGAGTGATGTACTCAAAGCAAAAGCGTTTTCGGACAATATGTTTTGGAAAAAAATGAACGTAGGAACACTTCAGATAGAACCAGTCGCTGCTGATGGCGAAGATGTGAAGATTCCACACGTGTACTATGCTGAGGATCTGGCAAATTATATCGATAAAATTTTGTATGTATCAAAGACGGCTCCTGCGACCATTGGGTCTATAAAGCCATTTGTGGCACAGTCAAAGTGGCAACGGGGAGCGGAAGGGGAAATGGTACAGTAACACGAGTAACACACACATCCTTCCGAGAGCAAGTGTCACCGCCAACTGCTTTTATCTGTGGACTAGTACTCGTTTCCCAATTGACAAATATCAGCGTGTGTGATTAAATTATGAGCGTAGTATTCGTATTTCCCCTCGTATAAACTATTCATTAACTTATTCCCGATAGAACCGTCTGTATAAAGGAATGGCTTGTTGCGTGGAGCGCACAACCCTTCGTGTATTGCCTTCCTTCCTACCGATCTGGTTTTACCTAATGCGTATGGCGTACAAAGCCTCGACCAAACGGTCACCGAAGAAAAAAATCGACGATAGTGTAGATCCTAAGGAGATTTCCGTATCAGACCAGACGATTAGTGCTGGTTCTCTGTCCGGCGAGATTTCTTTTGTCGCGCCTTCCACGGAGGAAAGTGTAGCTGAAACATCTGATCATTCCATCGACGAATTTATTGGTGGGCCAGCCTCGCCGAGCCTAAGTGGGCCAATGAATACTCCGCAGGAAGCGCCTGTCGAACAACCAATTTCCCGCGTTGAGACCATCAATCAACCGCAACAGCAGCCAGATCCATTTAACTCTATTCAAACAAATCAGCCTGCAGGTGGTGGATATCAGCGTAGTCCACGCCAAGGTGGACGTTCAGGCACACGCCAGGGTGGATATCAAAATCAGGGTGGATACCAAAACCAAGGTGGATATGGCGGTAATCGCGGTGGATACCAAAACCAAGGTGGATATGGCGGTAATCGCGGTGGATACCAAAACC
>CAZQGM010000019.1:0-1402 GCA_964592885.1 uncultured Gammaproteobacteria bacterium | reverse complement strand
AAGGTGGATATGGACATGGATCTCAAATGGGTCAGCCATTTAAACGATTCCAACGGGATTTTACGTTCGTCCCATCGACTGATGGCAAAGGGGAATTTGCTATCGATGCCAATGTCCCAACAGAGAGTGTGACAGGAATTTTGGACCTCATGTCTGAAGGACATGGGTTTTTACGGCCAAAATTTACACCATCTGACCGAGATTGCTATATATCTCAGTCACAGATTCGGAGATTTTTGCTACGAAACGGTGATCAAGTCCAAGGACAAGCACGGCCACCAAAAGAAAATGAGCGGTATTGGGGACTTCTCAAGGTCGAGATGATCAACGGTATCACTGCAGAAGCAAGTGCATCACGGCCAAATTTTGATGATTTGACCCCAATTTATCCAAATACCATGATTGTCCTTGAGACTGGCCAAGCGCCACTTTCTACTCGGATGATCGATTTGCTCGCTCCAATTGGGTTCGGACAGCGGGGACTGGTCGTGTCACCACCAAAAGCTGGGAAAACGACTATTCTCAAAGAAATCGCAGCCGGAATCACAGCAAACTATCCTGATGTTCATCTGATGGCAGCACTTATCGGTGAGCGCCCAGAGGAGGTTACGGACCTTTCCCGGTCGATCAAAGGCGAAGTGCTTGCTTCAAATTTTGACCAGTCGCCAGCGGAACAGGTGCGTGTCGCTGAAATCGCACTTGATCGTGCGAAGCGCTTGGTTGAACTCGGGCAGGATGTCGTGGTTCTCCTTGACTCAGTCACACGACTTGCTCGTGCATATAATATGGTCGTCAATCCATCAGGTCGGTCACTTTCTGGAGGATTTGATCCAGCAGCGCTGTATCCAGCGAAAAAATTCCTCGGTGCCGCTCGATGTATAGAAGCAAAACCAGATTCTGGCAAACAGACAAATGGATCACTGACCGTCATCGGTACGACACTCATCGAAACCGGTTCACGGATGGATGATCTTATATATGAAGAGCTTAAAGGCACAGGAAACATGGAACTTCATTTGTCTCGGAAGCTCCAGGAGCGACGAGTATTTCCAGCTATCGATATCCCGACATCCGGTACGCGGCATGATGAACTTCTCCTTGGTGAAAATGCCATGAAATTCGTGACGACACTCCGGCATATGCTGACACTTTTGTCTGATGATGAACAGTCGGCGATGATGATTGATCGGTTATCTAAATCCAAGACAAATGCGGAGTTTTTGGAATCCCTCTCCAAAGGGGGAGCGTGACACGTGAAGGTCACGTGAGTGCCACATAAAGGACACATGAGGGACACGTGACTCACACATGAGAGATACATGAGAAGCGCCTGGGAGACCGGCGCTTTTTTTTGGTAAATGACTATATTGCTATATATATTGATACATAAATATATGTATTG
>CAZQGM010000018.1:0-13209 GCA_964592885.1 uncultured Gammaproteobacteria bacterium | reverse complement strand
CAGAGCAGCAGCGAGTCATCCAAGCCGGACAAACATTTGCTACAAATCTCGAATACGCTCGTTCTAAGGCACTGACTGGAGAGAAGCCTGCAGGTTGCAGTACGACACTCATTGGGTATCAGGTCGTGTGGGACAGCTCAACTGTATATCATATATCAGCGGTGTGTTCAGGCAGTCCTAATCCTACATACACCATCCTGACCGCGGTTACGAGTCCTGGAACGACGATTGCATCATTTCCTACAATCACATTTGAGCCACTTACCTACGGCACATCGCTTGCGTCAGACGTTAGTGTTTTTATACGTGGCACGAATACCGAAACACAATTTTTGGTTCAGGTCACACAAACGGGTGAGATTGAACGAAAAGAGTTTGCGACGACATATGCACCTACTCCAACGAAAATACTTTCAACACCAGTGATTTATCCGACTGTGGCGCCAGCAACGACCAATGAACCTACGCCAACGCCATTTGGGATTCAGTGATGATCTATGAGCAAACACATTCACTATACACTCCGTTCGGGTGAGTCTCTTATTGAGACTGTCATTGCATTGGCTGTCATCACAATGCTCGTTATGGGTATCGTCGTTGCTTCAACAACCTCACTATCTACGTCAGGAAAAAGTGGCACCCGGGCGCTTGCAGTTAAGTATGCCCAAGATGGTCTAGAAAAGGCACGTCAGGTTCGAGATGCAGATTGGGCTGCATTTGTCACGTATGCCGGGCTTACGGCATGTGTTGATGAGGCTGGGATCGTCTATCCATGTCCCTCACCAAGTCCTGGCACTGAAAAATACTCTCGGACGATCATATTTACGTATGATGCGCCTACTGAGACGATGACTGCTACCTCAACAGTGAGTTGGCTCGAAAATGGACAAACACGATCTGTACAACTAACAACCTATCTTACAAAATGGAAATAGACATGCGTACAACAAAACATGGATTTACACTTGTGGAAACGCTTGTCGTGACAAGCGTTTTTATCATGGCATCCCTTGTGACTGCGCAAGTTCTTATATCGACCGTAGCGCTTAACTCAAAAATTCGAGTTAATCAAACGATCAAACAATCTGGTGATATCGCAATAGACTCAATGACTCGATTGATACAAAATGCGTATAGTATCACTGCGACATGCACAAAAAATGGTGCGATGAATAATGGTCTGATTCTCACAGAGAAATTGCAAGATGGGACGACTGGAACAGTGCTTTTAGGCTGCATCAATGATGGAGTATTTTCTCGTGCAGTAACGTCGCAGGGTGCTGATGTATCGTCAATCACTCCATCTCTTGTGACGCTCGTCAATCAGGCGTCTGCTACCACCTGTGGAAGTACGCTTGCTGACGCACCACTCACATTCAGATGCGTAGGTGAGCCATCTGCACCCAAAAAAATATCAATCCAATTTTCACTTGCGGGTCGGGGTATGACAAGTGGGATCATTGCTGGGACAAAACTTGATTTTGCAACGGATGTCAATATTCGCAATACGACGCAATGATGGTATTTCGGTTTTTTTTGGCTGAACGTTCACAAATACTCGTTGAATATGCCATAATGTATCTATA
This sequence comes from uncultured Gammaproteobacteria bacterium, assembly GCA_964592885.1. GTDB lineage: Bacteria > Patescibacteriota > Microgenomatia > UBA10105 > UBA927 > CAZERT01. The sequence continues at coordinate 11,623 of CAZQGM010000018.1, read as the reverse complement.
TGGGACCTAGTGGAAAATCACCTCAAACCATGCGCTCGGGGCAGATGGTTCTTATCGTGATCCTCATCATGGTCATCGCGCTAACTGTCGGACTCTCTATGATCAGTAGGACATCGACAGATGTCAGGATGACAGGTCAATTTGAAGATTCTGCGCGTGCGTTTTCAGCTGCAGAAGCAGGTATAGAACAAGCGCTAAAAAGTAATGCCTCCTCAACGTTTAGTTTGCCTGATGGGACGCAGGTTACTACAAATTTTCAGCCTATTAGCGGAACATCTGCTGTCTATTCGGTTCCGGCAGCATCGACTCGGGTCGGAACGGTTGCAACTGTTTTTTTGACAGGACATGCCGCTGACGGCACGCTTGATTTTTCGACAGCATACGCACAACCCACTGTGACGATTTGCTATACCCCAGCAAGTACTGAAATACCAGCACTTGAGGCGATCGTATACTACAAAACTGGAGCAGAATATCGACTCTTCCGATGGGCAACCGATCCCGTGGCGGCTACTGATCGCGGGCAGTTTAACGGATTTGCGGCTCAGGCAGCAGTTCCCGGTGGTTGTGGGCTCAGTGGTACTGTGTATGCATTTCCTCTGACTGTCATCCCTGTTGCCGGTGCACAACCCGCATTTGTCCGTATTAAGTCATATTATGCTGATGCAAGCGTATCGATCGCTCCCGCAGGAGGCGCAGCACTTCCGAGGCAAGGGGATCAGATTGATGCAAGTGGCGTAGCCCCGGGTGGGGTCACTAGAAAAATTACGGTTATCCGCCAATATCGTGCTCCATCCTCGTATTTTGATCATGTCATATATAGTCAAAACGCATTCGTTCAATAATCACGCGATGGTGTATGATATAAAAGGAGTGTAAAAAAACCTGCCTATGAACTCTGTTATTGGGATAGATATCGGTTCGCATAGCATAAAAGCCATCGAAATGGCACGCGATGGGAATACCATGACCCTGCTATCAGCTGGGAGCATGCCGACACCGAAGCGCGTTACGACGTCGTCCACCACAGATCTTCAGGCTGTGGCGTATGTGATCAAGCAACTATTAAAAGAAGCGGGTATGCGTTCGTCATCTGTGCATGTCGCATTTCCTGAATCCCAAGTATTTACGCGTGTCATCGAGGTTCCTCAATTATCTGAACGCGAGCTTTCGGCAGCGATCCAATGGGAAGCAGAACAATACATCCCAATCCCCCTCGATCAGGTGAATATGGATTTTACTATCCTTCGGGATGCGAAAGCGACTGGAAGCGGGAAAATGGAAGTCCTTCTCGTTGCGGCACCAAAAACGCTCATTGATCGGTATACAAAAATTGTTGAGCTTGCCGACTTAGACCTTACCGCGGCTGAGACGGAGATCATCGCCTGTAGTAGATCCCTTGCTCGAAGTGTTCCAAATCTTAGTAATGTGCTCGTCGCGTCGATGGGTGCGCAGACGACTGACTTCGCTATCCTTACGAAAGGTGTCATATCAGTGACGAGGTCAATTGGTGCTGGTGGTGAGGCGATATCAAGGTCTATAGGACAGGCGCTCGACTTTAATACTGTCCAAGCCGAAGAATACAAAAAAACGTACGGACTCGATAAAAATTTTCTTGAAGGTAAGATTCAACTGGCTGCCAAACCAGTTATGGATACTCTCATGACTGAAATGAAACGAGCAATTGCCTACTTTGAAGATCGTCACGCTAATGAAAAAGTAGAAGCAGCCATCCTCTCGGGTGGAAGCGCCAAAATGCCGGGCATCGTCGCATATATGGCCGAGGGACTTGGCATAGAAACCCTTCTTGGGAACCCTTGGGCTGGTATCCATATGGATCAGCGATTTTCAGTTCTCATACCAGAAGGTACACTGTTTTCAGTAGCTGTTGGTCTAGCTTTACGAGACACTAATTAGGTCCGTTTCATTAGATACTGATGCTTGCACCTTGAATACACGATGCGAGCATATAGTACAACTGTCCACATACCGTATGCGTCGAACTATCAATCTTGCATCTGCCAAACAATCAATTCCATCTTGGGTCAAGGCCTTAGACCAATATCTTGTCATGGTCAATATGATATCGGTAGCCGTGATTGTTCTTGCTACGATCGTGACGGTTGGTGGGCTTCTCTGGTCGTCACTTCGAGTAAGTAGCGCGACACGCGAAAAAGATCGACTTATATCTGGTCTCAAACAGTACGAATCAAAAGAATCAAAGTATTTTTTGCTGAAAAATCGACTGTCATATATAGAGAAAATCCTTACCTCTCAAGATCCGTTTACTAGCCATCTGGATACCGCTATGCAGATAGCCGTTCCGCCTAACCTTACATCATTTTCATTGACCGATAAACGTCAGGTGCAAATTCAGGTGGTTGTAGGATCAACCTCAGAGGGGCGAGCAGTGATCGATAAAATTCATTCGCTTGTTGCTGAGAAGCGGATTATAAATCCATCACTCACATCAGCTGCGATGGATGGGAGCGGTGGCGTAAAATTAGGAGTATTGTATACGGTGATACGGTAATACGGTATGAAGACAATACGACGCTTTTTGACTATCTATAAAGCATACGTGACAAGTGGTGCACTTGCATGTATCGCCGTTCTTGTCGTTATATACGTCGTGCTTCCTGCTTTTACGACCATTTGGGAGCGATTACGTGTGGTGGAAGCGCTAGATCATGACCTCTTGGTGCTTCGGACCAAGCAAGGAATATTGGAAAGTATTACGGATTCCGATCTTGAAACGGCTGCAAATGGCCTGACCATCGCCCTTCCCTTGTCAGCAGGTTTTCCGAATATCATGATTGCTTCCGAGCGACTTGCAAACGATACTGGCGTGACACTCGAATCATTGACTATCGGCGGGGGTACGCTTGCAGCGAGTGGTTCTGCACAGAAAGTGGCGATGGATAAAAAAACCAATTTGCCGGCTTTTACGTATCAGATGACCGTCACAGGACAAATTTCTCAAATCCGCGCGCTCCTCGAGCGGTTTCAGACCGTGCGGCGGCTGTATCGAATCCAGACATTTGATTTAGCGTTGGCACATACAGGACAAGCATCTCTTTCGGCTGTCGCGCGCTCGACCGTCAGCCTTACCGCATTTTATAACCCAGCACCAAATACATTTGGGAAAATAACCGACCCTATAGCAGCCTTGAGTCGAGCAGAGCAAGATAGGATCACTCAGGTGATGTCATTTCCAGATCTGACGACCGATGCAAATGGAGGGTTTACTGACCCTCTCATCCAAGGGCAGCCAATTCGTGAGGATCCGTTTAGTCTATGAGGGTACGTATTTTTTTGGATTTTTCGTGTTTTTTTGATCTAATCAACGCTTCGGATATTTGCCACTCTTTGATTTTCTTGTGATTTCCGGAAAGAAGTATCTCTGGCACGCTCATGCCATTATACTCGGCTGGTCTGGTGTACTGCGGGTATTCGAGAACAAATTCGTCACTGGTAAATGATTCATTTCTTGACGCAGATTCATGTTTAAGTACCTCTGGCAGCAGCCGCACAACACTGTCGATGATAATCGTTGCCGCAAGTTCTCCAGATGTGACGACATAGGGTCCGATCGAAATCTCTTCATCGACAAGCTGTCTGATGCGCTGATCGACGCCTTCATAATGTCCGCAGACGATCATAAGGTCTGAAACTTTGGAAAATTCGATTGCTTTTTTTTCTGAATACTGAGTCCCACCGGGATCTACTAAAACTGTATGTGGGGGCACTGTATGAAATTTCCTGGCAGCAGTCATCGCTTTATCCATGATATCAACGCGAAGAATCATTCCGACTCCCCCGCCATATGGGTGATCATCCACTGTTTTGTATGCATCTGTTGCATAGTCACGGATATTGATGAAATGAAGATTGACGTGGTCTTGCTTGATTGCACGTCCAATGATCGATTGGGAAAGTGGCCCCTCCACCATTGATGGAAAAAGCGTCACCACTGAAATTGTCATGGGTTAGTTTTTGGGAACAACTGGTGTATCTTCAAGAAGTTCAACATCGACATAGCGATGCTCTTTAGCGGCACGAAGTTTGACGAGATCTCGGATCGCATGAATGATTCTACCTTGGCGTCCGATAACTTTTCCGATATCCTCTTGGTTTACCTTGATGGTGATAAGCATGCGCTCATCAGATCCAGTCTCCTCCACAACGATGTCTTCGGTGTGATCAACGATTGCGGTCAATATATGCAAAACAAGATCTTTCATACAAGGGTGTCCTTTGATTCAATTATCAAACGCGTACAAATACAGTTATTTGGCCAGTTTCAGCACCGTATTGACGCCATCAGTTGTAACTGCGCCGACTTTTTGCCAATATGCAAGGCGATCACGATTGATCTCGATTGCCGGCGGTTTTACCAGCGGATTGTAGTATCCAAGCGTTTCGATGCAATTGCCGTTTCGACGTGTTGATTCTTCTTGCACGACGATGCGGTACTGTTTTGCGTTACGTTTGCCTGTTTGTGAGAGTCGAATTTTTACCATAGGCTATATGCTATCAGATTTTGCCCATCTTCTCAAGTGCATTTTTTGCTGCTTCCTGTTCGCCCTCTTGTTTGGACTTGCCAATGCCCGATCCAAGTACGGTGTCACTGGTTACGGCCTCGATATAAAATGTCTTGTCGTGATCAGGGCCTTCGCTTTTAGCAACACGATATGTAGGAGATACTTTCTTTGTTTCCTGTATAACTTCCTGTAAATAGCTTTTGAAATCAAGGTATGATTTTGTTTTGACGATTTCGTCCATTTTTGGAAACAAACTGGTGACCAGGAATGTATTTGCTACATCAATGCCTTGGTCTAGATACAGGGCGCCCAAAAAAGCCTCAAATGAATCGGCTAGGAGAGATAAATTCTTCCGACCTCCCGAATCTTCTTCGCCATGACTTAAAAATAAAAGATCTCCAAATCCAAGAATCTGCGCGGTCTCTCCAAGAGATGTCGTTTTAACAATGCTTGAGCGTATATTAGTGAGTGTTCCTTCTGGGAATTCGGGATACAACGCATAGATATATTTTGAGGTCAAAAACGAGAGTATGGCATCTCCTAAAAACTCTAGTCTCTCGTTGGACTGTTTGATATGACGTGCTTCATTGAGGTATGACCGATGATAAAAAGCCTGATGAAGAAGGTCTTTATTCGTAAATGATATCTGCAGTTTTGTCTCTAGTTCATCAAATGTCATAGGATGGGTCTCCTTTATTTCGCTTCCTCATCTTTAATGACGGACCCAAGTACACCATTGATAAATTTCGCACTATGTTCATTTCCGTACGCCTTTGCAAGCTCCACTGCTTCATCGATAACCACTTTGTAGGGCGCTTTTTTATCAAATGTGAGCTCATACACAGCAAGTCGTAAGATACATAGATCGATTTTTGCAATTTTATCGATTGGCCACTCAGGAGCTGATGCCTGTATGACGGTATCTATTTGGGTTCGTTTATCGAGTAAATCGGTGATGCTTGCTGTCTCTGTCACATTACCGAAGCTGTAAGAAAATAGCTCCTCCATTCGCTTAATGCGCTCAACGTGTCGTGGGTCGTTTGAAGTCTTCATGGATTGGAGGGAAACAATGGAGCCATTTTTATGCACACTGCCGTACGGTTCAGGGTCAACGCGCGTTACTTTTTGGCTTTGACTGCTTTTTTCGCAACGACAGATTTTCCATTGTAGTATCCGCATGCGGCACATACCGTATGTGGTTTTTTGGTCGCTCCACAGTGTTCACACACCGCTACAGTCGGAAGCGAAAGCTTGATGGCTGCTTTGCGCTTGCCACCTCGTGCTGTTGAATGTCGTCGTTTTGGGAGTGGTGTCATATATATAGAAGAACGACTGCTAGTCGTTACTTGTTTCAGATATTGTACGGGAAACGACGGCATCTTTCAAGAGCGGAAACAGGTCAAGCTCGGGATCGTCATGGAGAATGCTCTCAACAGCATGTCTTGTTTCTTGTAATAATACTGGATCAGTCAGCGAAGCGAGTGCGAGCGATGGAAGCCCATGCTGCCGAAGTCCTGATATATCCCCGGGACCGCGGATACGAAAATCCTCATCAGCAATTGCTGGTCCGTTATGGTGCAGTTCAAGAATTTTTAGGCGAGCAACTGTTTCAGGTTTAGTGGTTTCAGAAAAGAGTAGACAGTATGACTGTTTATCATTTCGGCCCACTCGACCACGGAGTTGGTGAAGTTGCGCCAAACCAAATCGTTCGGATGCCTCTATCAATATAATCGTGGCTCCCGGGATATCGATACCCACTTCAACGACCGGCGTCGCGACTAATATATCAGCACTACCCTCTTTAAATTGCGACAGTATGTCATCTTTCTCCTTGGCTTTCAGTTTTCCATGGAGCATGAGGAGTTTTAGGTCTGTAAACACAGATTCCTTGAGTCGCACAAATTCACTCGTCGCTGCTTTGATACTTGTATTCGTTTCCGATTCCTCGATAAATGGACATACGATAAATGCTTGCGCATGCTCGTCTCGTATTTGTTTTTTGATCCACTCATATGCGCTATCCCGTTTTTCTTTTGGAATTACCCAGGTTTTTATTGGCTTACGGCCAAGTGGCATGGAATTTAGGATGGATAGATCCAAGTTTCCATACAGAGTAAGTGCGATAGTCCGTGGGATAGGTGTCGCGGTCATCGTGAGTAAGTGTGGTATCGTGCCGTCACTATTTTTTTGACGAAGCACGGTTCGTTGCTTGACACCAAAGCGCTGTTGTTCGTCAATGACGATGATGTCTAAGTCCGGAAGTGTATCCCGTCTACTCAGCAGTGCATGGGTACCGACATAGACGGTTCCCATCTGTGAAGTGGATGACTGATGACCGACGACAGAAGACTGAGAGGATGGATCGTGAACAGTAGACGTGTTTCCTGTTTCCTGTTTCCTGTGCCTTATTTTGTTATTCTGTTGAATAACTGGACCTTTTTGTTTGTCACCTCCCTGGATCAGTTTTACATCTATACCAAATGGAGAAAGGATGCGTGTCAGTGTCTCAAAGTGCTGTGTTGCCAGGATTTGCGTTGGGGCCATGATGGCTGATGCACTCCCCGTCAGGCTTGATAAAAATAGCGCTATGCCTCCGACTACCGTTTTACCGCTACCAACATCTCCAAGGAGGAGTCGATTCATCGGGACTGCCTTAGCAATGTCAGTAGTGATCATCCGGATGGCAGTTAGCTGGTCATCAGTTACTGTAAATGGGAGCGATTGTAGGTATGTTTGAATCGAGTCTTCGTCAAGCTGAACTTGCCTACTATGGAATGATTTCCGCCATTGGTACTTTTGAAACTGCGACACGAGTTGCATATAAAAAAGCTCATCAAATGCAAGTCTGTGTCGAGCTATCGTTTCTTTTTCAAACGAAGATGGAAAGTGGATCTCACGAATTGACGTCGATAGCGGCGCGAGCCCGTATGTATCTTTGATGCGTTCAGGAACCGGATCGAACGCATACAGTGATGAGTCCTCTAAAAGTGCGTGTATTTTTCCACGAAGCCATTTACTACTTACGCCAGCTGTTTCTGGATAGACAGGCACGATCCGAGCTGTGGAGATGGGCGTTTTGCCTTCAATGGCTATTTCATATTCTGGCGAGGAAAATGAAAGCGTATCTCCCCAGAAATTTACCGTTCCCGAGAGATAGAGTTTAGTTTCTGGGGCGAGAGCAGAGAGAAGATATGGCTGATTGAACCAATACACCGGAATCTTCGCGGTATCATCGTAAACAATAGCCTGCTGGAAACGCTTACCTGTCTTTGTGATGACGGTTTTCATCGTTTTAACTGTGCCAAGGATGGTGACCGTCAGCCCCGGATGAAGCGATCGAATAGGCGTGATTTTCGAAAAATCGTCATATCGGAATGGGTAGTGAGAGAGAAGGTCCCCAACAGTATAGATATTAAGTTTTTTCAATTTCCCCGCCATCATGGGTCCGACGCGCGGAACATACTGAACAGGAGACAAACGAGTAAGTTGCATGTACGTAAATTACCAAATTCCAACTATCTATTTTCAAACAAATCCCATACGAAAAATATTCAATACGTTATTACAAATATTTATCTTGGACTATTTGGATCTTAGAACTTGGTGCCTAGTACGTTCAATTTTTACTGTAAGGTAAAAAGAGGTATGAATGATGTCGCGATAAGCGCAATTGATGAAATGACGACGATCACTTTCCAGAATTTTTCATGCTTTCGAAAAAAGTTCATATTTTTTAGTTGGACATTGGACAAATAACAAATATCAATATTTACTATCGTTTTTCCGTCCAATCCCCTATGTGTTATTTGTTCTTTGCTATTTGTCCATCTCCAAGAGTATTTTTACAAATGTTTTCTTCCCTACCTTGATCATATCACCGCTAGTAAGCGTGATGGAAGTTCCACTTTCGGTGCATACGACACCGTTGATGTCTACTGCTTTTGCAGCAACCAATCGGCGCGCTTCTGATTTACTATCAGTTGCAGATATGGTGATAAGTAGATCAAGGATGTTCCACTCTTTTTTCTCGACAGTCACTTCCCGTGCAGAATCGACTGCTCCGGTCCGATTTTGAAATGTTGATTCAAATGCTCGTTGTGCCTCGTCCGCTGATTCTTCTGTATTCAGTTGGGCCGTGAGCTGTCTGGCGAGTCTTTTTTTAAACTGCATCGGGTTATCGCCTGCTTCAATCCTCTTTTTCATCTCCTCAATTTGTTCCATTGGTGTATCGGTAAGTAGTGTGAAACACGGAATGATCGCGTCATCCCCAAGTGACATCATTTTGCCAAAAAAATCATTTGGCGCATCCGTCAGGCCGATTGCATTTCCTTCGGTTTTTCCAATTTTTACGCCTCTGCTGTCGCTAAGAAGCGGCACAGTAAGGACAAATTTCTCTTTGCCCTTTATCTCGTGCATGAGTGTTCGGCCCGCCATCATGTTAAACATTTGATCAGTACCACCGACTTCTAAATCAACGTCCATAGCAACGGAATCATATCCCTGCATGAGAGGATAGAAAAATTCGTGCATATGAATTGGAACATTGGCTTTTAAACGCTTATCAAACATATCTCGTTCGATCATTTGTTGAACGGTAAAGTGAGCTGCCAATTCGATGACGTCTTTAAATGTAAGCTGTGAAAGCCAATGGCTATTAAATTTGATCTCAATTGGGTTCTCTCCATCAAAGCGGAGAATTCTCTTTGCCTGATCCTGGTAGCTTCTGGCATTTTCTAGTACCTGTTCGTGTGTGAGTACTTTTCGCTCTCCTGCTTTGCCCGTGGGATCACCGATCATACCTGTGAAATCACCGATAAGGAATATGACTTTATGTCCTAAATCCTGGAATTCTCGAAGTTTCCGCATAGCCACAGCATGACCGATATGAAGCTGTGTTCCCGATGGGTCAAATCCCTGGTAGAGCGTCAATTTCTTTCCACTCCGGAGGAGTGACTCAAGTGCGTCTTTCGACGGGTAGATTGTGTCGACGCCACGGGTAAGTAGATGATCAATGGTATCCATAAAGTATTACTCCATAGTAATTGTACATTTTTTTTCTCCATTATTGAAGCTAGTGGAACGATGGTATATAAGAGATGATTTGCTCGATTTTCTGCATACAGCTACAATAGAGGTATGCTTTCACGTTTTGAATATGATCGGATGCTCAAACGCTATTCTCATCCGGCAAATCGAATCAAACTTCTTTCCTATATCGCCCTTGGGGCATTTGTACTATTTCTCGTAGCCATCCTTGTCGTCGCGATCCTATTTGCACTTGTTGCCAAAGATCTTCCGCGTCCTGATAAAGTCCAGCGTGTCGATGGCCTATCGACTGTCATCCTCGATAGAAATGGCGAGACGATTTATGATATTTTTAAAAATCAAAATCGCATACCAGTACTCGCTGAAGACATCCCAAAAGCGCTTAAAGAAGCGACAGTGGCCACTGAAGATAAAGAATTTTTTGCCCATCAAGGACTTTCTACAAAAGGCATCACGCGCGCCATCATCAATGTCGTCGTTTTTCGTAAAAGTCTTCAAAGTGGATCTACGCTTACCCAACAGCTCGTCAAAAATGCACTTCTGACCAATGAACAAACGATGTCCCGAAAAATAAAAGAAGCGATTCTCTCTATCCAGATCGAACGCAAATACACCAAAGATGAGATTCTCCAGATGTATCTTAACGAGGCACCATACGGCGGTACGGCCGTTGGTGTTGAGGCAGCTGCCAAATACTATTTCAACAAGCACACAAAAGAACTGACTGTAGCAGAATGTGTGGTTATGGCTGGTCTACCACAGTCGCCTTCATACTATTCTCCATTTGGCGCCGACCCGAAGGCATACGTTCCGCGAGCATATCACGTGCTGACACGCATGCGAGAAGATGGCTATATTACGTCCCAGCAAGAAATCGCACTTCGCAAAGAAGTCGATACGATGAAATTCCCCGGTGGTGGCGATGACGATCTCAAGGCTCCTCATTTTGTGGCATATGTAAAAGAGCAACTCAACGATCGATTTGGAGCAGACGTACTTGAAAAAGGTGGGTACCGCATCACGACGACACTTGATCTAAAATTGCAAGATGCAGCCCAAAAAATCGTGAAGGAAGAAGTTAATAAAGTGAAAAATTTGAAGGTGTCAAATGGAGCAGCAGTGGTGATTGATCCAAAAACGGGTGAGATCTTGGCTATGGTTGGGAGTAAAGACTACGCAGCAACAGATGGTGGAGGCTTGAAGTTTAATGTCGCGACGCAAGGGCTCCGGCAACCAGGGTCGACCATGAAACCATTTTCCTACGCCGCTGCGATGATCAAAGGATATACACCCGCGACACTCCTTTTAGATGTCGACACGAAGTATCCATCTGGTGAGAAGGATAAGCCCGAATATAATCCAAAAAATTACGATCTTAAGTATCGCGGGCCGATGCAACTTCGATATGCGCTTGCTAATTCTATTAACACAATCGCAGTGAAAATCACTGCACTGACAGGTGTAAAAGACGTGCTTCGAACGGCATATGATATGGGATTGACGACGCTTGAGCCAACAGATGAGAATATGAAACGATTCGGTTTGTCGCTCACACTTGGTGGCGGAGAAGTACGACTTCTTGATCTCACAAGTGCGTTTGGAGCATTCGCGACTGGTGGATACCGATCAGAACCAGTCTCTATCCTGTCAGTTATCGATGCTAAAGGAAAAAAAGCGTACGAGTATAAGCGAAACGAGCCCAAACGGGTCTTGCCTGCTGATATCGCATTTCTCATATCCGATATCTTGTCTGATAACGATGCCCGAAAAGATACATTTGGAGCGGTATCCAAACTTGTCATCCCCGGCCATACGGTCGCGGTAAAAACAGGTACGACTGACGATAAGCGCGATAATTGGACAGTCGGATATACTCCATCCGTCGTCACGGGTGTGTGGGTTGGGAACAACGACAATTCAGTGATGGATCCACGTCTCGCGTCAGGTATCACCGGTGCTGCGCCTATTTGGAATCGAATCATGCTCGAGGTGCTCAAAAACTCAAAAAAAGATGAGCCATTTATCAAGCCTGA